>NZ_JBHKFI010000028.1:0-51275 GCF_042263505.1 Cytobacillus sp. Hz8
GCTTCGCCTGACTAGGACCTTAATCCCTCGTCGGACCTTTACGGACAGTTGATCTCCCACTTATCTTCTTCGTATTCTCAGAATCTTGAAGTGGGAGTCAAAATGTCCGTTAAGAGTGGGATAAATATTTTTATAGGTATGTTGCTTTTTCGTTAAACAACGTTGACAAACGTATTTTTCTATCGCTATAATTCGTAGATAGAGTATAAAAGTGTAAAAATGGTGAAGGGTCAATTATGTTATAGTCCATCTGAGTGCTTAGCACATAAGAGAGGGATTTCCGAGGCTGAAAGAAATTCTAGATGAAGGATAACAGAAAGCTAATCCGGAGTGCAGTTAAAATCTGCCGTCTAGCCGCGTTAAGGTTAATTGAGAGATGGATAGTATTTTAAGACTTGTTCGTAGAGGTTACTTTTACGATGAAGTCGTATCCATAATCAGGGTGGTACCGCGAGTTAGCTCTCGTCCCTGTTTTTTGGGGATGAGGGCTTTTTATATTGTCAAAAAGATTTGAAATAAATAGGAGGCTGTGTTTTGCATGAAAAAATTAACTGGATCTGAGATCCGTCGAATGTTTTTGGATTTCTTTAAAGAGAAAGGACATGCCATTGAACCAAGTGCTTCACTAGTTCCTCATGATGATCCTTCCTTACTTTGGATTAATAGTGGTGTGGCAACGCTAAAGAAATACTTTGATGGGCGTGTTATTCCAGAAAATCCTCGGATTACGAACGCACAAAAATCAATTCGTACCAATGATATCGAAAATGTTGGGAAAACCGCGCGTCATCATACATTCTTCGAGATGTTAGGAAACTTTTCCATTGGAAATTATTTTAAAGAAGAAGCTGTAGAGTGGGCTTGGGAATTTTTGACGGATCCAAAATGGATTGGTTTTGATCCCGAGTTGCTTTCCGTTACGATTCATCCAGAGGATGAAGAAGCGTTTGCCTTATGGCATAAAAAAATAGGGATTCCTGAAGCGCGAATTATTCGTTTAGAAGGGAACTTCTGGGATATTGGTGAAGGGCCATCCGGACCAAATACAGAGATTTTTTATGATCGGGGACCTGAATATGGAAATGACGAAAATGACCCGGAATTATACCCTGGTGGTGAAAATGACCGCTATCTTGAAGTATGGAATTTAGTGTTCTCAGAATTTAATCATAATCCTGATGGAACCTACACACCACTTCCTAAGAAGAATATTGATACGGGAATGGGATTAGAACGGATGGCTTCTGTATGTCAGAACGTTCCAACAAACTTTGATACGGATTTATTTATGCCGATTATTCGGGCAACAGAGGAAATTTCGGGTGTGAAATATGGTTCAAGTGATGAATTGGATGTTGCCTTTAAAGTCATTGCAGACCATATTAGAACCGTTTCCTTTGCTGTTGGAGATGGAGCTCTTCCTTCAAACGAAGGGCGTGGTTATGTTTTACGCCGTTTGCTTCGTCGTGCTGTTCGCTATGCCAAACAAATTCAAATCAATCGTCCATTTATGTATGAGCTTGTCCCTGTGGTTGGGGAGATCATGGCTGATTTCTATCCAGAAGTAAAAGGAAACGGAGAATTTATCCAAAAGGTAATTAAGAATGAAGAAGAACGTTTCCATGAAACTTTACATGAAGGATTAGCCATTCTTGCTTCCATGATTAAGAACGAGAAGGAAAAAGGCGGCAAGGTCTTATCAGGAGCTGATATTTTCCGTTTATATGATACCTATGGTTTCCCTGTTGAATTAACAGAGGAGTATGCTGAAGAAGAAGGGATGGGTATTGATCACCAAGGTTTCGAGCAGGAAATGGAACTTCAGCGTGAGCGTGCGCGTGCAGCGAGACAAGAAGTGGACTCTATGCAAGTTCAAAGCGGCGTGCTTGGTGAAATCAAAATCGAAAGTCAATTTGTTGGCTATGAAAAGCTAGTAACTGATTCAACTGTTACCGTGCTGCTTGAGAATGGTCAAATTGTTCAAGAGGCAGAAGCGGGAGATGAAATTCAATTCATTCTTGATGTAACGCCATTCTATGCTGAAAGTGGCGGCCAAATTGCTGATTCTGGGGTATTAGAGGCAGATGGCATCTTAATTGAAGTGAAGGATGTACAAAAAGCTCCAAACGGTCAGCATTTACATCGTGCAATCGTTCGAAAAGGTAAGCTCTTAACAAATGCTAAAGTTACGGCAAAAATTGATGACCATAACCGCAGTCAAATTATCAAAAATCATACCGCAACCCACTTATTACAACAAGCATTAAAGGATGTGCTTGGCGTGCATGTTAACCAAGCTGGTTCATTGGTGGAAGCAGAACGCCTTCGCTTTGACTTCTCTCATTTTGGCCAAATAACACAAGAGGAATTAGAGAGAATTGAAACGATTGTCAATGAACAAATTTGGCGCAGCCTGGATGTGTTTATCACGTTAAAGGATATTAATGAAGCAAAAGCGATGGGAGCCATGGCTCTGTTTGGTGAAAAATATGGAGATATTGTTCGCGTCGTTCAAGTAGGAAATTATAGCCTTGAGCTCTGTGGGGGTTGCCATGTACCAAATACATCAGTCATTGGGTTATTTAAAATTATATCAGAAAGTGGGATTGGGGCCGGAACAAGAAGAATAGAAGCTGTTACCGGAGAATCCGCTTATAAATTAATGAATGACCAAATTGGATTATTAAAAGAAACCGCTGGCAAATTAAAAACAAATCCAAAGGATATTGTGACAAGAATTGAAAATTTACTAGCTGAAATGAAAGAACTTCAACGTGAAAATGAATCATTAACGACGAAATTGGGCAATATTGAAGCTGGAAGTCTCGTAAATAAGGCGAAAGAAGTCAATGGGGTAACCGTATTATCTGCAAAAGTTCAAGCAACAGATATGAATAATTTAAGAAATATGGCTGATGAATTAAAGCAGCAATTAGGCTCAGTTGTTATTGTCCTAGGAAGTGCACACGAAGGCAAAGTGAATTTAATCGCAGGTGTAACGAAGGATTTAATCGAAAAAGGATTCCATGCTGGCAAACTTATTAAAGAAGTGGCAACTCGCTGTGGTGGTGGCGGTGGCGGACGTCCAGATATGGCTCAAGCGGGTGGAAAGGACGCCCAAAAATTAGATAGCGCTCTTCAATTTGTTGAAGAATGGGTTAAATCCATTTGATATTGGGAAAAAGTAGTGTAAAATGAAGGTATTACAAGCAGGCTATTATTCGACATCATTCTTCATTCGATGAATATGTGGAGTGATTGTCGGGTTCAATAAAGCGGGGTGCATAAAATGAGCTCATTTGATAAAACGATGAGATTTAATTTTCCTGAAGAGCCAATTGAGCATGATGTGAATGAAGTGCTTTTTCAAGTTTATGAGGCTCTGCAGGAAAAAGGGTATAATCCTATTAATCAAATAGTTGGTTACCTCCTATCAGGTGATCCAGCTTATATCCCTCGTCATCGCGATGCCCGTAATATTATTCGTAAGCTTGAACGAGATGAAATCATTGAAGAGCTTGTGAAATCCTATTTGAAAAAACAACGTGAGGAAAAGATGAATGCGGATAATGGGTCTTGATGTCGGCTCGAAAACAGTCGGTATTGCTCTAAGTGATGAGCTTGGTTGGACAGCCCAAGGCTTGGAAACCATAAAGATTAATGAAGAAGAAAATCAATATGGTTTTGAGCAAATTGGGGAACTGTTGAAGGAGTATCAAGTAACAAAAGTAGTCGTTGGTTTGCCCAAAAATATGAATGGAACGATTGGTCCAAGAGGGGAAGCAAGCAAGTTCTATGCGAGTGAACTAGAAAGACTATTCGGCTTACCAACTGTCCTTTGGGATGAACGATTAACAACAATGGCAGCTGAACGTGTCCTTTTAGAAGCAGATGTCAGCCGTAAAAAAAGAAAAAAAGTAATTGATAAAATGGCAGCGGTGCTTATCTTGCAGGGCTATTTAGACAGTATCAAGTAAGTCTTAAAGAGGACATGCCCCTTTGGGCTAAGGAATTTTTGAAAAAAGCATAATGAGGTGACTAGAATGAATCACGGAGAAAATAATATTACAGTAGTAGATGAAGAAGGAAACGAGCAATTATGCGAAGTTCTATTCACATTTGACTCAGAAGAGTTTGGCAAATCCTACGTTTTGTATTATCCAATTGGAGCAGATGAGGACGATGAAGAGGATATTGAGATTCATGCATCTGCATTTATTCCAAGCGAAGATAATAATGATGGTGAATTAATGCCAATCGAGACAGAAGAAGAATGGGATCTAATTGAAGAAATGCTTAATACATTTTTAGAAGAGCAGGATGAAGATTAAGAAATTCATCATGAAGAAGGCTGGCCATAATTGGTCAGTCTTTTTTTATTACTGTTTTCAAATAGATTTCATTCTATAATAGTGCTTCTGATTCGGATTCGACTGCTATGGAATTCGCTCAAACAGTCCCAATGAGCCTCCAAATAATTAACTCCAATAAGCAGAAGGTTTTTAAAAAGAACCATCCATTTTATTATTAGCCCCTTTGACTTTTTTTGTATTTTCTTGCGACGTAAACAGAAAAATATAGTATAATGATTCGAGAAATATGGAGAATCGTGTATCGCATTGGAGATCGGAGGGGAAATATTTGTCGTTAGAAAACAAAAATGAAAAAAAAGAATATATCCGGCAAAAGCTGCTTGAAAAACAAGGGGAAGCAAGAGTAGTGAGGAAAATTGTTTCTATTGTCGCTCTTTCACTTTTTGTGCTTATAGTAGCTGTGGTTATTGGAGGATATTTTTATATTCATTCGGCATTAAAGCCGCTAGACCGAGATAATAAGAAGGAAATATCCGTTGAGGTTCCAATTGGATCGAGTACATCAGGAATTGCCCAAATCCTAGAGGATAAAGGAATTATTAAAAATGCTCATGTTTTTAAATATTATGTAAAATTTAGAAATGAATCAGGATTTATGGCGGGAGAATATAAATTAAAGCCTTCCATGACTCTTCCACAAATTATTGATCGTTTGAAGACGGGAAAATTAATGGAAAAGGTTGTATTCAAGATTACGATTCCTGAAGGTAAGCAGCTGGAGCAAATTGCTGATATTATTGCAGAGAAAACCAATCGAAATCCCGATGATATTTTTAAGCAATTAAATGATAAAAAATATATAAAATCATTGATGGATAAATATCCTAATCTCTTAACAAATGAAATTTTAGATAAAAATATTAAATATCCACTAGAGGGTTATTTATTTCCGGCGACCTATCCATTCTATAAAAAGAATCCAACCTTAGATGAAATTGTCACTTATATGCTTGATAAAACAAATGAGGTATTAAGTGAACAAAGGGAAGCGATGGAAGCAAAGAAGCTTACCCCTCATCAAGTGTTAACAATGGCTTCCTTAATTGAGGAAGAGGCGACGGAGAAGGTAGATCGTAATCAAATCTCGAGTGTTTTTTATAACCGCATGAAGAAAAATATGCCTCTGCAAACGGATCCAACAGTCCTTTATGCACAAGGTAGACATAAAGAAAGAGTAGTCTATAAAGATTTAGAAATTGCGGATCCTTATAATACTTATAATAATAAAGGATTAACGCCGGGACCGATTGCGAACGCTGGGGTTATGTCTATCGAGGCTGCGATTAATCCTGCAAAAACGGATTATTTATATTTCTTAGCTACTGCAGATGGAGATGTCCTTTTTTCAAAATCATTGGAAGAGCATAATGAAAAAAAGGCAGAGCATATAACAAAAAATGATCCATCATGAAGAAATTGGGGAAAGCAGGATTAGCTTTCCTCATATTTTTATGGTAAAATAGAAAAAGTGTTTAAATGGATTTAGTGATAGCGTAAAACACAGTTTTGGCGGGCTAGTTGAATGTTTTAGCCTTTCTCGTGCATAAATGAGCTTTTTATGTACTAACACCCTGTGAACGCTATTTTTTCATGTCTAAAAAATTAATCCAAATTTCATTTATCACTAAGTTTATCGACTAAAATTCAATGATTAATTAGTATGTAAGGATAGAGGTGAGGCAGCTTGTTCAATGAAAAGCTGCATAATTATATGGAACAATTGATTCCAGAAAGATCAGAGCTTTTAGGTCGAATGGAACAATATGCAGAGGTTCATCATGTTCCTATCATGGAATTAACCGGTATCGAAGTCATGCTTCAATTGCTTAGAATCCATCAACCAAAGAAGATTTTGGAGGTAGGAACGGCAATTGGATATTCTGCTATCCGAATGGTTGAGGCTGTTCCTAAAACAACCGTTGTGACCATTGAAAGAGATCGGGAACGTTATGAAGTTGCGGAGCAGTTTTTTACGGAAGCCGATGTTACGTCACAGATTGTTTTGATTAAAGGTGATGCTTTAGAGGTGGTGGAGGAGATACAAGAGTATGGACCATATGATTGTATTTTTATTGACGCTGCCAAGGGACAGTACAAGAAATTCTTTGAATTCTATTCTCCTTTTTTAACTGAACAGGGAATAATCATGACGGATAATGTATTATTTAAAGGATTAGTAGCAGAAAGTACGATTGAAAATAAAAGAACGAGAAACTTAGTGAAAAAAATACAGAGTTTTAATCTTTGGCTGATGGATCATCCTGAGTATGTAACTGTGATTTTGCCAGTCGGAGATGGAATTGCAATTAGTAAGAAGAGGTGAACATAATGGGAAAACCTGAAATTTTGGTCACTCCAACATCCGTAGCTGATATTGCTCCACTTATTGATGCTGGGGCGGACGCTTTTGTTATTGGAGAACAAAGATATGGATTGCGTTTAGCAGGTGAATTTTCACGTACGGATGTTAAGGAAGCAATTGAAATTGCTCATTCAAAAGGGAAAAAAGTATATGTGGAAATGAATGCCATTTTTCATAATGAAATGGTGGAACATTTGGCGGATTACATTCGCTTCCTTCAGGATGCAAACGCAGATGCGATTATTTTTGGTGATCCTGCCGTCTTAATGGTTGCCCGTGAAACGGCACCAAATATGAAGCTCCACTGGAGTACAGAGACTACAGGTACGAATTGGTATACATGTAATTATTGGGGAAGAAAAGGGTCCAAACGTGCCGTATTAGCACGAGAAATTAGTATGGACGCCTGCATTGAAATGAAAGAGCATGCAGAAGTGGAAATGGAAGTTCAAATCCATGGGATGACAACGATGTTTCAATCAAAGCGTTCACTTCTTGGTAATTATTTTGAATATCAAGGGAAAGTCATGGAAATCGGGAATCGAAAATTAGAAAAGGATATGTTCCTTTATGATAAAGAGCGCGGAAATAAATATCCGATTTTTGAAGATATCAATGGAACACATATTATGAGTCCAAATGATATTTGTATGATTGATGAGCTGCTGGAATTGGTTGAGGCAGGAATCGATTCCTTCAAGATTGATGGATTATTAAAAACACCCGATTATATGATTGCGGTGACGAAGCTATACCGTAAAGCGATTGATCTATGTGTTGAAAATCCTGATCAATATGAGGATGAAAAGGACGAGCTTTTAGAAAAAATTGAAGAAATTCAACCAGAAAATCGCCCGCTCGATACAGGGTTTTTCTTTAAGGAAACGGTGTATTAAACTTGTGTTAAATGGATAAAACTTAAGGAGGTAAAAAGATGACTACGTTAGCTAGAGAGCCGATTTCACAAGTAGTTGATGGCAAACGCATCATTGTGAAAAAGCCTGAGTTGCTTGCACCTGCAGGAAACTTAGAAAAGTTGAAAATTGCGGTTCATTATGGTGCTGATGCAGTTTTTATCGGAGGCCAGGAATACGGTCTTCGATCTAACGCGGATAATTTTACATTTGAAGAAATGAAAGAGGGCGTAGAATTCGCCAAAGAGTACGGTGCTAAGATTTATGTGACAACTAATATTTATGCTCATAATGAAAATATTGATGGGCTTGAGGAATATATTTTAGGATTAAAGCAAGCAGGAATTCATGGGGTCATCGTAGCGGACCCATTAATTATTGAAACCTGCAAACGCCTTGCCCCGGAAATCGAAGTGCATTTAAGTACACAACAATCTTTATCCAACTGGAAGGCTGTGCAGTTTTGGAAGGAAGAGGGCTTAGAACGCGTTGTTTTGGCCCGTGAAACAAGCGCAGATGAAATTCGCGAGATGAAAGAAAAGGTCGATATTGAAATTGAAACCTTCATTCATGGTGCGATGTGTATTGCTTATTCTGGACGTTGTACGTTAAGTAATCATATGACAGCTCGTGATTCGAATCGCGGAGGCTGCTGCCAAAGCTGCCGTTGGGATTATGATTTATACCAGTTAGAAGGCAATCAGGAAAATCCTCTTTTCAGTGAAAATGATGAGCCATTTGCCATGAGTCCGAAAGATTTAAAATTGATTGAGTCCATCCCCCGTATGATTGAAATAGGAATTGACAGCTTGAAAATTGAAGGAAGAATGAAATCAATTCACTATATTGCAACCGTTGTGAGTGTTTATCGCAAAGTCATCGATGCTTATTGTGCAGACCCTGATCATTTTGTTATTAAACAAGAATGGTTAGATGAGCTAGATAAATGTGCGAATCGCGATACAGCACCTTCATTTTTTGAAGGTGTTCCAGGGTATAAAGAGCAAATGTTTGGCAATCATAGCAAAAAGACTACTTTTGATTTTGCCGGTCTTGTTTTGGACTACAATCTCGAAACCAAAATGGTTACTTTGCAACAAAGAAACCATTTTAAACCAGGTCAGGAAGTGGAATTCTTTGGTCCAGAAATCGAGAACTTCGCTGCCGTTATTGATAAAATCTGGGATGAAGACGGAAATGAACTCGATGCAGCGCGTCATCCAATGCAAATCGTTCAATTTAAATTGGAAAAACCGGTTTACCCTAACAACATGATGCGGAAGGAGCTATAATTGAATCATGAAACCTAAGCCGATTGTTATTGGAGTAGCCGGGGGTTCCGGTTCAGGGAAGACAAGTGTAACTAAGGCCATTTATGAACGCTTTCATGGTCACTCCATTTTAATGCTTGAGCAAGATTATTATTATAAGGATCAATCTCATCTGCCTTTTGAAGAAAGATTGAAAACCAACTATGATCATCCACTTGCTTTTGATACAGATCTTTTAATTGATCATTTAAAGAGGCTGTTAAATTATGAAAAGATCCAAAAGCCGGTCTATGATTATTCCATTCACACTCGTTCAGATAAAGTTATTGAAGTGGAGCCAAAGGATGTCATTATCTTAGAAGGGATATTGGTGCTTGAGGATGAAGGTTTACGCAATCTCATGGATATTAAATTATTTGTTGATACGGATGCGGATCTTCGTATCATTCGTCGATTGACTCGTGACATTAAGGAAAGAGGCAGATCCATGGATTCAGTTATCGAACAATATGTAAATGTAGTTCGTCCGATGCATAATCAATTTATCGAGCCTACCAAGAGATACGCCGATATTATCATTCCTGAAGGTGGACATAACCATGTTGCAATTGATTTAATGGTAACGAAGATACAAACAATCCTTGAACAAAAATCATTTTTATGAAACAATAGCATAGAAAATATAAAAAGATTAAAATATGCGCGTCTATTTAGACGCGCTCCTCTGCATTTATTCATTTTGAATGCCATTACATAATTTAGAGACACAATCATGGAAAAGTAGGTTGTGAGTTAGGAGTGAAGACAATTGTCACAAGAGAAAGAATTTCCAATGACATTAGCTGGTAAGGAAAAATTAGAGCAAGAATTTGAATATCTTAAAACCGTTAAAAGAAAAGAAGTAGTGGAACGGATAAAGATTGCTCGTAGTTTTGGGGACTTATCAGAGAACTCAGAGTATGATTCTGCAAAAGAAGAACAAGCCTTTGTTGAAGGTCGAATTACAACAATTGAAAATATGATTCGTAATGCCAAAATCATTCATGAAGATGCAAGCGGTGACACAGTATCACTTGGACGATCCGTAACATTTATTGAACTTCCTGGCGGAGAGGAAGAAACCTATACAATCGTAGGTAGCGCAGAGGCTGATCCGTTTGAGGGAAAAATCTCTAATGATTCACCAATCGCTAAGAGCTTAATGGGTAAAAGAGTTGGCGACGAAGTGGTAGTCCAAACACCTGGTGGAGAAATGAACGTCAAAATTATTTCTGTAAAATAAATTTGATGATTGTACAAAAATAATTACCGTTTGATTTAACTTAATAGTTTGAAAATAATATTCCTCGTCAACACTTTTGACGAGGTGTTTTTTTATGTGGAGGAAAAGAGCGGTTATTATTGGTGGAATATTTATCACAATGATTGGCCTTTTGATTGGCAGATTGATTGAAGTGCAATTGATTTCTACTGAGAGCTTTACCAGTCATGATGTTAACCTATTGGAGGAAAGTGTTAAACAGCGATCACAAGAGATGGTTATTGATAATGGAAGGGGGGAAATTATTGATCGTTCGGGTGAACCATTAACATCAAAAAATGTACCTGTGTTAATCCTATTTCCATTTTTGAAAAATATGGATTGGGATCGTACGAAGGTTGCAAATATTATCGGGATAACCGAAAATAAGTTAAGTGCAGCAGTTAATCAAGCGAAAGAACCGTTTGCTTATGGAAAACCGCAACCGCTTAGATTAACAGATGCTCAAATGAAAGAAATTAATGATCTCAAGATTCCAGGAGTGTTTGCTGTTGAGAAAAAATATAATGCTTCAGGCTCACTCGCAGAACAACTAATAGGGATTACAGGAGAAAATGCCACTCTTTTGAAGAAACGTTATCCTGATAAACAATTGTCTTCGCAAACTTTAGTAGGTCTTTCGGGACTTGAAAAAAGCTTTGACGAGTTTCTTTTGCCAGAAGGAGAATCAAAGCTTGTTTATCATGTCGATGCAAAAGGAGGGCCATTATTTGGCATCAATGTGAAATACGTCGAGCCGGCAAATCCCTTCTATCCGGTGAATGTGAAAACTACCATTAATCATCATTTACAACAATCGATGGAAAAATTAGTAGATGAACAAGGTATTAAAAATGGGGGATTAGTTCTTTTAGATATTAAAACAAATAGTGTTCTTGCAATAGTATCACGTCCAAGTATAAATCAAAAGGATCCTTTTAATGAAAAAACAAGCGGGATCAAAAATATGATGCTCACGCAACAGATAATGGGTTCAGTTTTTAAAACGGTTGTCGCAGCCGCGGCAATCGATCATCAATTAGATGATTCCAGTCGAATGTTTGATTGTAATAAAAAAATAAATGGAGAACCAGATCTCGTCTATCATCATGGCATGCTAAATTTCAGTGATAGTTTTGGGGTGAGTTGTAATAATACATTTGGTACTCTTGCGAAGGAGCTAAAAGACATTAATCCGGATTTGTTGAGCCAGTATGCAGAAAAGCTTTCTTTAACGGGGACGGTAGGATGGGAAGATACCATTTATCATTTGGATCATTTTCAACAATTTCAGGATGAAGAAGCGGGAAGGGTCTTTTTGAATGAAGAGGAAAAAAAGGATGATAATTATGTGGCTTTATCAGGAATTGGCCAGCATGAAGTAAGGGCAACGCCGCTTGCAGTTGCAAACATGATGTCGACCATTGCTAAAGGGGGAAAGAAAGAAAGCGTTCGAGTCGCTTCTGCAATCCAATATAAAAATGGTTCGACATTACTTGATTTTGATAAGGAAGCGCTTGATGGTGATAGGATTTCTCCTGTTACCGCGATGAAGCTGCAAAAGCTCCTAAGAGGTGTTGTGACTAATCAGAATGGAACAGGGAGATGGTTCCAGGAACTTCCATATGAGGTTGCTGGAAAATCAGGGACGGCAGAAACAGATCATTATATAAAGGGAAAACAACTTCATAACAAATGGTTTGCTGGATACTTTCCCTATAAAAATCCAAAGTATGCTTTAGTGACGGTAAATTTAGGTGTTTATGAAGATGAAGGGGCTGTCAATCCATTGTTTGCAAGTGCAGTCAAGGAAATATATGATGAAGATCATCCATCAAAACAATAATCCTTTTTCCACTTGATTCTTAACCGTGATTTGATATACTATTTTTCATTGATGTTTTTTAACATATTGATTCATGTTCATGAAAAGTCGTGATAGAATATGGTTTGATAGAAGATATGATAAAATCCGTCGCTGACTCATGAAAGGGAGGGAGTACCTTTGAATGATGAATTTCGCTCATCACGTTCTGAACAAAGGTCCAAGAGAAGAAAAACAAATTTGATTTTAAATGGTTTAATTGCCATTGTTCTCATACTGATCATTGTGATCTCCTATAACATTTTTTTAGGAGGTAATTCGAAAAATGAAAGTCAAAAGGAAAATAAAGTAGAACAAAAGCAAGATGTGAATAAGGAACAAAAGGAAGAAAAGAATGATTCAGTAGAAACCTCATCAAATAGTGAAGAAACCACGTCAGATGTTCCTTCTGATATTGAAAATAACGATTCAAAGCAAACAGGAAATTCTGCAAACGGAACCGAGGAAAATTCAGAAAAAACGACCGTTAACCCCGATTGGCAGCCTGTTGGCACAACACAAACGGGAGAGCACACAGCAGTCTATGATACGAATTCACAAGACTGGAAGGAAATGCTGAAGGCCCTCTCTTATGCAACAAATGTCGATGAAGGCAGTATGACTGTATTGTTTTTAGGAAATAATGGACCAAATAAATCGGTTGGTACGGTATTAGATAAGACACAGCAAAAAAAATATAAAGTTTATATTGAATGGGTTGATGGCGCTGGCTGGAAACCTACCAAGGTAGAATCTGTTAACTAAATTTGAATCTTTTTCACAATCCATAGGGATCGAATTATAACCTTCGTGCTAGATAAATGCAATCTAGTACGAAGGTTTTTTGTTTATCCCACTCTTAACGGACATTTTGACTCCCACTTCAAGATTCTGAGAATACGAAGAAGATAAGTGGGAGATCAACTGTCCGTAAAGGTCCGACGAGGGATTAAGGTCCTAGTCAGGCGAAGCCACAGGACGTGGTGTTATGAGCGTGATAAGTGAAATAAGATTTTTCTTTGGGCTTCAGCCCTTAGAAAAATCAATCAGGCTTTGCGTGACTAACCATCAGTGGGGGATGAACGGCAGACTAAAAGCGCGACGTCCTGTCGCAACGTCTGCACTAGCACGTCCTGTGCGTCGAAAACCCCCACTGATGGAAGTTTCACTTTATTTTTTTGCTTTAAAATGAACAACTGCGCTATAAAGAGTTCTTCCCTTCTCGTCAACATGCATTTGATGAGAAACTGAATGGACTCCTAGGAGGATGGCTTTATTTATTTCAATCTGATCATTAATCTTTTTTTCTAAGGATTTAAGATCAAGTGCTTCAAAAAGTTCAATTTTATCCTCAATCATCTCTAATTGGAAATTCAACGGACTCTCTCCTTTTATTATCATATTTATTTATTTTAATTCTTTTCTGTTTGATTCAGCAACTAACTTTCTAATAAAAACATAGTATAATGGTGGAAAAAGTTAGGAATGGGGAGAAGAAATGAATAAGGGTCTTGATGGAAGGAAAATCGTGATTGCAGGATCGCGCAAAACGGAAGAAATGAGCATTTTGATTGAAAAGCAGGGTGGAGTTCCCGTTCTTCGTCCACTACAGGGAACGGTTTTCTTAGCAGAACAGGAATTGGAATCGGATATCCACCATTTTATTAACTTTGGGGCAGATTGGACGATTTTTACAACAGGAATCGGTTTAACTACTTTGATTGATATGAGTGAAAAAATGGGTGTTGGCGAGGAATTTTTAGCGTGTATTCATCAAGCTAATGTAGCTTCAAGGGGATATAAAACATTTGCGGCATTAAAAAAAATCGGCCTTACTCCAAGTATAGTAGATGATGACGGGACTAATCGGGGCCTAATCCGAAAGCTAGAATCGGTTGATTTTCATCGCAAAAAAGTAATGGTTCAGTTACATGGAGAAAAGGCGCCAGCATTGATTTCTTTTTTAGAGAAAAGGGGTGCCGAAGTGATGCAGCTTCTGCCATATCGCCACATTCCCCCGCAAAGAGATACCGTTCAGAAGTTATGCACAGAGTTGAAACAGAATGAAATTGACGCTATCTGTTTTACGACAGCGATTCAAGTCCGTTCATTATTTTCATTTGCAAAGGAAACAGGTCAATATGAGGAATTGATGGAGGCTTTTAAAAGCCAAGCCTTAGCTGTTGCAGTCGGAAAAGTAACGGCGGAAGCTTTAAGTGAGGAAGGAATTGAGGAATATCTAGTCCCCCAAAATGAAAGAATGGGTGCAATGATTATCGAACTGTCTCATCATTACCAGTCTGAAAGAAGACCATTTCAACATGAATAAAATCTGAAAATGCGTGAACTGTAAATTTCTTTTATTGAAAAAAATTTACGGCTATGTTAAAGTAAAAACGTCTTTTATTTTAATTCGTAGTATACTTATAGGAATTATAAAGTATAATCATCGGAGAGTGTCATACATGGGAAAAGAGTTTATTGAGTTATTCGAGAATTGGGCGGATTCTTATGATGAAAGTGTTACGGGGCAAGACCCAGAATATAAGGATGTTTTTTTGCATTATGAAAGAATCTTAGACGAGGTGGCCTCTCGATCATTAGGTCATGTCCTAGAGTTTGGAACTGGTACAGGTAATCTGACAGCAAAGCTGATGGGAAGAGGTTTAAAGGTGACAGGAGTGGAGCCTTCACCAGCAATGAGAAAGATTGCCGCGGAGAAATTAAAACATAAAGCAGATATTATTGACGGGGATTTCCTGAAATTTCCGATCTATCCCTACAATACAATAGTGAGCACCTATGCTTTTCATCATTTAACCGATGAAGAAAAGGCTGAAGCCTTTCACACCTATGGTCAATTTTTAGCACCAGGTGGTAAAATAGTTTTCGCGGATACAATGTATGAATCTGAAGAAGCCTATAAAGAGGCGATTCAAGATGCATTGAATAAAGGCTTTCTTAATCTCGCTGAAGATTTGCAACGGGAATATTACACAACGATTCCTATATTAGAAAAAATCGCGACGAGCAAGGGTTTCTCTGTTACATTCAATCAATGCAATAATTTTGTTTGGATTATGGAATGTGTAAAGGAAAGCTAATTTCGTAAATAATTGAAAGAAAGAGGTAAAGGAATGAAAATCGCAATCATTGGTGCAATGGAGGAAGAAGTAACCTTACTTCGGGACAAAATAGAAAATAAGACACAAGAAACGATAGCAGGCTGTGAATTTACCAGGGGGTCCATGAATGGAATGGCTGTGATCTTATTGCGTTCAGGTATTGGAAAAGTGAATGCGGCCATGTCCACTACCATTCTTTTAGAAAAATTCAAACCGGATATCGTAGTCAATACAGGTTCTGCCGGAGGTTATAATTCCAACTTAAATGTGGGCGATATTGTCGTTTCTTCTGAGGTTCGACACCATGATGTCGATGTTACGATTTTTGGATATGAATATGGTCAAGTTCCTCAACTTCCTCCGGCATTTACAGCTGATGCAAAGCTCGTCGACATAGCTTTGGAATGTGCAAAAGAAATCGAGGATATTAAAGTGGCTAAAGGATTAATTGCAACGGGGGATTCCTTTATGAATGATCCTGCACGCGTTGAATTTGTCAGGGGTAAATTTCAAGAGTTGCAGGCTGTGGAAATGGAAGCAGCAGCGATTGCGCAAGTGGCCTATCAATTTGGCACTCCATTTGTGATTATTCGTGCTTTATCAGATATTGCAGGAAAAGAATCGAATGTATCCTTTGATCAGTTTTTAGATAAGGCGGCTCTGCATTCTGCGACGCTTGTGATGAAAATTGTAGATGCGATAAAAATCAATAAGCAATAAGTCTTCATGAATTACTTTTAATTATAGTGAGGCACAAGTTTTTAAGAAATATATTGATGGGTGGTACATCAAATTATGCAAGTATATAAAAATGTGCATGAATTAATCGGTCAAACACCGATTGTGGAAATAACCCACTTCTCATTGCCTGAAAAGGTTAAAGTGTTTGCCAAATTAGAATTTCTGAATCCTGGTGGGAGTGTAAAGGACCGACTGGGGATAGAATTATTAGATGCTGCTTTCCAGTCTGGGGAATTAAAGCCGAGTGGAACAGTGATTGAACCTACTGCCGGGAATACGGGAATTGGTCTTGCATTAGCAGCTATTCATCGACATGTAAAGGTTATTCTCTGTGTTCCAGAAAAATTTAGTACAGAAAAGCAGGCCTTAATGAAGGCACTTGGTGCGGAGATCGTCCATACGCCAACTGAGGAAGGTATGACAGGTGCGATAAGTAAGGCAAAGGAATTGGTTAAGCAAATTCCTAACTCCTTTTGTCCACAGCAATTTTCCAATAAAGCAAACCCGGCAACGTATTATAAAACTTTAGCACCGGAAATTTGGCGTCAACTGGATGGACAAATTGATGTTTTTGTCGCAGGAGCTGGGTCAGGTGGAACATTTATGGGAAGCGCTCGTTACCTGAAAGAGAAAAAAGAGGAAATTAAAACCGTAATTGTTGAACCGGTAGGCTCCATTTTAAACGGGGGAGAATCGGGCCCTCATAAAACAGAAGGAATTGGCATGGAATTCTTACCTGAATTTATGGATCCAACCTATTTTGATGCAATCCATACGGTCTCAGATGATGACGCTTTTCGTCTAGTAAAAGAATTGGCAGCAAAAGAAGGATTATTAGTCGGTAGTTCTTCGGGAGCCGCCTTTTATGCGGCTTTAAAAGAAGCAGAAACAGCGAAGCCAGGAACAAATATTGTCGTGATTTTTCCAGATGGCAGCGAGAGATACTTAAGTAAGAAAATATTTGAAGGAGGGATTTAAGATGAAAACGAAAACAAAATTAATTCATGGTGGAATACCTGGAGATCCACTTACTGGGGCTGTTTCGGTCCCTGTCTATCAGGTTAGTACGTATAAGCAAGAAGGAATTGGGGGCCATAAAGGCTTTGAATATTCACGAACCGGGAATCCAACAAGACATGCTCTAGAAGAATTGATGAAGGATTTAGAAGGCGGTAAGGCAGGTTTTGCCTTTAGTTCTGGGATGGCTGCGATAACGGCTGTTATTATGCTGTTCAATAGCGGAGATCATGTCCTTTTAACAGATGATGTTTATGGTGGTACATTCCGTGTCATGACAAAGGTTTTAAGTCGATTTGGCCTTGAATTTACCTTTGTGGATACGAGTAATTTAGATAATATTGAAAAAGAAATAAAGCCAAATACGAAAGCGATTTACATTGAAACTCCAACAAACCCATTATTAAAAATTACGGATATTAAAGAGGTGGCTAAGCTTGCGAAAAGCCATCAGCTATTAACCATAGTTGATAATACGTTTTCTACTCCATACTGGCAGCACCCGCTTGAATTAGGCACTGATATTGTTCTTCACAGTGCTACTAAGTATTTAGGGGGACACAGTGATGTTGTAGCTGGTGTTGTCGTTGTGAATAGCGAGCAACTAGCTAGTGACCTTCATTTCGTGCAAAATTCAACTGGCGGCGTGCTTGGTCCTCAGGATTCATGGCTTTTAATCAGAGGGATTAAAACACTAGGCGTACGAATGGAAGAACATGAAGCAAACACAAAAGCGATTGTAAACTTCTTAAATAATCATCCTGCTGTTAAAAAGGTCTATTATCCTGGACTTGAAACACATCCAAATCATGATATCGCGAAAAAACAAACTTCTGGTTTTGGCGGTATGGTGTCCTTTGATGTGGGAAGTGAGGAAAACGCTGATAAATTATTAAATCATGTTAAATATTTTACTTTAGCAGAAAGTCTTGGGGCAGTGGAAAGCTTAATTTCTGTGCCAGCCAAAATGACCCATGCCTCCATTCCGAAAGATCGACGCGAAGAACTTGGGATTACAGATGGACTTGTTCGAATTTCTGTTGGTCTAGAAGATGTAGATGATTTAATTGAAGATTTGAAGAATGCATTGACGAAATAATGATTGACCGATGAGCCGTATTCCTTCAGTTTTTAAAGGAAGCCGGCTCTTTCCATTTTTGCTAGGAATTACCCCCTCCGTAAGATCTTAAAACATGTTAAATTAAAGGCAGGTTGATAGATTTAAAGAGGAGGATAAAGTGGATGAATAAGCGTGCAAAAAAGCTTTATGAAAATATGATTGATTTTAAGCGATTTGCTGTCATATTCCTAGCCTTAGGTTCCTTCTTTTACTTAGGAGTAGTGCTTCCCTCTAATAAAACAGAGGGAGAACAATATATTATGATGGCTACATCTGCTGTTTTATTGCTTGGCTCCATCCTTCTTTTTTACTTTTCAAAGAGGTCCCGACTCAAGCTCCAAGAATTGGAGGAAGAGCAAGAATAAATAATGAAGAAATAACGTTCGCATGTAGGACGTTATTTTTTTGTACGTAAAGAAAGCATAAATTGGCAGCAAAGAAGAAACTCGGGCGCCGTGGCCAATTTTAGGAATTTAGTATAAGCGCACATGGGAGGCTTCCGAGAGACGCTTCGCAGCCGAAAAAAGCGCTTTTCTTTTTTCGGTGAACTACGCCTCTGTCTTCGCCCTTAGGGGCTCGCCAATCGGCGAGTTTTCTTTATCTATAAAATTTAGAAAATAGGCAAAAAAAGGTTTACATTTAAAAGAATTGTGGATATAATTACCAATGTAGTCACTGAATTCTCAAAAAAGGAGGTCGAATAAAATGTTAAGAATTAAAAGAATGTTAAAGGATCAGGGAGTCTATACCGTTTTTAATTATTTAAATGGCAAGACAACTTTATATTTTAATTCCACATATTCGACCGCTAGGGAATGGATGGCTTAGTTTTATTTATTTTGCATATCCAGGCCGCAGGGTGAATATGTCCTGCGGTCTTTTTGTGTCCTTTTTGCCGCATGGAATTTCCCTTGCGGCTTTTTGTGTCTCTTACAGCGGATATGCAGCAAACAAATACTAAGAGGAGGTGATTATGGATGACATTAAATATCTTATTTTTTACGATTACTATAAAGAAGCGCTCAATATCAGCAGAAGATGTATTTAAAAATGAAAATGCTGAAAGATTATACCAAGAGCATAAGGATCGTCAATACTCGATTCAAAGGTATTATTAATAATCAGGCTAATATGAGATAAGAAAGGTGGAATGAAAATGATGTATATGATTCAACGTCGGTTCGCATTTTTTTGGGTGGAGAAAGATACCACCTAACTTATTTCTGAAAAAAAGGGGAAGTCTACATGTATTTGAGTGTATTGATATTAACGGATATTTTACGAAAAAAGAAAAAGGTCAATCAAAAATAAATTAACAAAATGTTCACACCCCTTTCTAATGTAATCCTTATATATATGGTAAATTCATAATATAAATGGGGAGTTTTCAGGAGGGGTGGAAAAAATGTTTGCAATGGTGATTGGATTATTAATCTGTGGTTCTATCGGTTGTATTATTGCTGCAGAAGTGAGTGTTGAGTAGAGAAAACTCACAAATTAAGAATTTTATTTTTTACTTCAAAAGCAATTCAAAATATGTGAATAAAGCCAGGTGTCTAGGGTATCCATAAACCATTTCGTTCGAGAATTTATCTATTGATTCTCAGGTTTATTATCCCCTGACACCTTTTTTTTCAAGAATAAATGGATAGGAGCGGAAAAATGGAATGGATCAAAAGCTCTCTCGAATACGTATCAATCGAATTAGAAATTCTTAATTCGCAACCAGCCTTTAATCTTCTTTCCGACAATAAGACTCAGTTAACAGCAGATGATCTTCGAAAGGAATTTCAATCACACCCCTTTGAAAAAGAACGGTATTTAATTCAATTGAATGGGGAATATGCTGGAATCGTGGATTTTGTAATGGAAAATCCTAAAGATCATATGCCTTGGTTGGGACTTTTCATTTTTCATCAAAAATATGAGGGAAAGGGCCTTGCTAGCCAAGCATATAAAATTTATGAAGGTATGATGATTGAAAGAGGGGTTTCAATCATAAGGCTTGGGTGTTTTCAAGATAACAAGAAAGGTCTTCATTTTTGGGAAAAACATCATTTTAAAAAAATCAAACTAGTTGAATTTAATGAAAAGCCATTATGGATTTTAGAGAAGCATGTATAGAATAAATATTTGGCAAATTTTACTAATATTTATTAAGAAATAATATTAATAGGACAGACAATAGCATCCCATTTTTTTCATAGGTATTAGGTATAAGTGAAAGTCCTTTAAACGGGGGTGGGAAAATGTCTGGAATTTTAACAGCGCTGAGCTATTTAGTTAAGGAAATTGTATTCCTCGTTTCATATGTAAAAAATAATGCTTTTCCTCAACCACTATCCGCTTCAGATGAAAGAAAATATTTGCGCTTGATGGCAGAGGGTGATGCCCATGCACGCAATATGCTGATTGAACACAATTTACGGCTTGTTGCGCATATTGTTAAAAAATTTGAAAATACGGGAGAAGAGGCGGAGGATCTAATTTCAATTGGCACAATTGGTCTAATTAAAGCCATTGAAAGCTTTTCTGAGGGGAAAGGCACAAAGCTAGCAACATATGCTGCGAGGTGCATAGAAAACGAGATCCTCATGCATTTGCGGGCCTTAAAGAAAACAAAAAAAGATGTATCCCTTCATGATCCCATCGGTCAAGATAAGGAAGGAAACGAAATCTCTTTAATCGATGTATTAAAATCGGAATCCGAGGATGTCATCGATACGATCCAGTTAAATATGGAATTGGAAAAAGTGAAAGAATATATAGATGTTTTAGATGAAAGGGAGAAGGAAGTCATTGTTGGCCGTTTTGGACTTGATTTAAATAAGGAAAAAACACAGCGGGAAATTGCAAAAGAGTTGGGGATTTCCAGAAGTTATGTTTCCAGAATTGAAAAAAGAGCCTTAATGAAAATGTTCCATGAATTTTATCGTGCGGAGAAGGAAAAGCGAAAAAACAATTAAGAGCAGCCAACATGCTTTGGCTGCTTTTTAAAATGAACCTTTTGGAAGTCCATGATTTTGTAGAACTTGGAATATCCAAAAGAGGGATGATGAAACTATTTATTTTCATTAAAAAAAGGAAGCTGTTAACTAGAGACAGCTTCCTTTCTTTATTATATTTTTTTTAGTGTAAAAGTGCTAACCATTAAGAAAGAAAGAATGATTATAATAAAAAGAAAGGTTTGCGGTGGAAAATAAGGAATTCCCAGGTAGCTTATCGTGGCTAGACAACCAGCTGCAGTGATTGGAAGTCCTGTATAATAGCGTGTTTGCTCTGTAATATTAAAGCGAGCTAAGCGAAAGGCACCGCAACCGATGTAGAAAATTGTAAAAAAGATTCCAGGAGCACCAAATTCATTTAAAATTCCTTGATAAACTAATAGTGCAGGAGCAACTCCGAATGATATAATATCACTCATGGAATCTAATTGTTTGCCTAAATCCGAGGTGATATTGAATTTTCTTGCTGCCATTCCATCAAAGCGATCTGCTAAGGCAGCAACAAAAATAAGGAGTAAGCTTAATTGCAAGTTTCCATTCATTCCAACGATGATAGAAATACCGCCTAGTCCAAGGTTTGCTAATGTTAGGATATTAGCTGTTTGTGTTTTAAGCTTTTTGATGGTTTGATCAAATACATCGAATAAAAACAATATCTTCACTCCTTTATTATTCGGAGAGATACATATGTATATCACACTTTTGTAAATATAGAAGAAAAACCCTTTGCTTACTTATTTTATCATATTTATTTCAAATGATTTTATGACAGTCAGACAGTAGTATATTTTTTAGGTGGAGGTCCATTTCATTGATTCAACTTTTATATCGCCTTCTCATTGAATTAACGAATAGAAAATGGTCATCGCATGTATTAAGGAGCTTTGCTACATCCAAAATGAGTAAGATCTTAATTCCTTCATTTTCACGGATATATCAAATTAATCTTAAAGAGATGGAAAAACCATTAGATGAATATGTGTCATTACATGATTTTTTCACCCGTAAATTAAAGGATGGTATGCGACCGATTAATCTTGACCCTTTAACAGTGGTAAGTCCTGTGGATGGCATCATTGAGGAAGTAGGTGTCATTTCCAAAGAGCATACTATCACGGTAAAAGGAAAACAATATTCGATTTCGGAGATGGTTGGAAATGATGAAGTCTTAAAGAATTTGAGTCAAGGGGTCTATATGATTCTTTATTTAAGTCCCAGTCATTATCATCGGATTCACAGTCCAATCTCTGGAAATATCGTGAATCAATGGACGATTGGAGAAAAATCATACCCTGTGAATCAGTGGGGGTTGAAATATGGCAAAAGCCCTTTATCGAAAAATTATCGGGTCATAACAGAAATTGATCATCCAGCTGGAAAAGTGCTGCTGGTCAAGGTGGGTGCCATGTTTGTAAATTCTATTGAATTGGTTCATGTGGGAGAACATTTAAATAAAGGTGAAGAGGTGGCCTTTTTTTCATTTGGCTCGACCGTTATTCTTCTGTTTGAGAAAAATCTCTTTTATCCTACTTGTCAAATAACTCCGCAAAATATAAGAGTTGGGGAGGCAATTGGCAGGATTGCTCATAAAAAAAGAAAGCCTTATAAAAAGGCTTAAGAGGAAACTTTTAATTTGTGAGACAAGGAACGTCGGTGAATTTCTGTTTCAATAAGGCGAATAAAATCGGGACTTAAATTTAATTCTCTTGCCTTAAAGTAAGATTCGATTAATAATTCGTCAGATAACCTGCGCATGAGAATTCACCTCCATATTTTAATAACAGTTCTACAAGAGTAGAGGAATACATATAATGTAAATTTCTTGTTGTTCTCCTACTTTAACAAATATAAAGTTTTAGAACAACCGTTCTGTTATCCACAGAAGAAAGTGGATAAGCTGTGAGTAAGTTGTTTATAATTAAAGGAAATAGAGTAAGGGCGGTAGGGATAATGTGAATAAAGTTATCCACAATTAAAACTTAAGAAGAACTTTGTCGAAAAGTTTTCAGAATATTTATGTGTGAAAAGGAATTTTTGTCCGAAATGAGTAAAATTCAAGATATTTTGTCTTTTTTCTTGCAAGAAATATCGGGAAACAATTCCCCTACTGTTTGAAAGAGGATAAAATATTCGTTATGATGGATAGCGATAAATAAAACTTGCCTTTTTATCAATTCGAAAAAAGGGTGATAAGCGAACAACAAGGAATTTTAACGAGGTGTGATGAATTGTTAAAGCAATTTTTACCAAACCAGCATGTCAAAAGTATTTTTGATATTAAGCCTGAAGAACTGAAAAGAAAAGGGATTAGAGGAATTATTACTGATTTAGATAATACATTAGTTGAATGGGATCGCCCGACTGCTACCCCTAAATTAGTTCAATGGTTTGAAGAGATGAAACAGCACCAAATTTTGATTACGATTGTGTCAAATAATAATAAAGAACGTGTACAAACCTTTTCTGAGCCTCTAGGGATTTCCTCTATTTTTCAAGCGCGAAAGCCTTTAGGTCTCGCTTTTCATAGAGCGATAAAACAAATGGGTATAAAGAAAGAAGAAACGGTTGTGATTGGAGATCAATTATTAACGGATGTCTTAGGAGGGAATAGGAGCGGCTTCCATACCATTTTAGTTGTTCCTGTTGCCCAAACCGATGGATTTGCAACAAGAATAAATCGAAAAATTGAGCGGATTATTTTAAATTGGTTTCGCAAGAAAGGAATGCTTCAATGGGAGGAATAAACGAAGTGAATGAACAACTTACATGTATTGGCTGTGGAGTAACGATTCAAACAGAGGATCCTGAAAAAATCGGCTATGCTCCAAAGTCTTCCCTTCAAAAGGAAACAATTATTTGCCAAAGATGTTTTCGATTAAGGCATTATAATGAAGTCCAAGATGTTGATTTAACCGATGATGATTTCTTAAAAATATTAAATGAAATCGGTTCTAGAGACGCGCTGATTGTGAAGATTGTTGATATCTTTGATTTCAATGGTAGCTGGCTTCCTGGACTCCATCGTTTTGTCGGCCATAATAAGGTTCTATTAGTGGGAAATAAGGTTGATTTATTGCCAAAATCAGTTAAATCGCATAAAGTAATTAATTGGATGAAGCAGGAAGCGAAAAAGCTTGGCTTAATTCCTGAAGATGTTTTTCTAGTAAGTGCAGAAAAGGGTCATTTTATTAGCGATGTGGCACAGGCGATCGAAGATTATCGCGAAGGTAAAGATGTTTTTGTTGTGGGTTGTACGAATGTTGGAAAATCCACATTTATAAATCGTATTTTAAAAGAAGTAACAGGGGAAGGGGATGTAATAACTACCTCTCATTTTCCAGGGACGACATTAGATATTATTGAGATCCCGTTATCTGACGGCAAAGTATTAGTGGATACACCCGGAATCATAAACCACCATCAAATGGCTCATTTTGTCGATAATCGCGATTTAAAAGTCATTACACCAAAAAAAGAGATTAAGCCCAAAGTGTTCCAATTAAATGAGCAGCAAACATTATTTTTCGGAGGCTTAGCGAGATTTGATTACATTTCGGGAGGAAGAACTTCGTTTACCTGTTATTTCTCAAATGAAATCAGCATCCACCGAACCAAAACGGAAAATGCTTCAGAGCTCTATCGTAAACATGTGGGTGAAATGCTGACGCCTCCGCGTGAAAGTCAGCTGGAGAGCTTTCCAGAATTGGTCAAGCATGATTTTACAATTAAGGAAGCAAAAACGGATATTGTTTTTTCAGGCCTTGGTTGGATTACTTGTAATCAACCGGGAGCCAACGTTTCTGTTTATGTGCCTAAAGGTGTTAATGCGATGATTCGTAAATCTTTAATTTAATCGATATAGAAAGATGGAAAAAGAGAAAAGAGGAGAAGGTTATGAAAGACCTTTATGCGGTTATCGGAGATCCAATTGCTCATTCTATGTCTCCCATCATGCATAATCATTTATTCCAATTTTATGGAGTGGATGCTCATTATCATGCATTTAAGGTGGAAACGGAAAATTTAAAGGCAGCAATAAATGGCTTTAAAGCAATTGGGATTGCAGGTTTTAATGTTACCGTTCCACATAAAATGAAAATTATTCCCTTTTTAGATGAAATCGATCCATTAGCGAGAGAAATTGGTGCGGTAAATACCGTTGTGAATCGTGACGGTAAATTTATTGGCTATAATACAGATGGGAGCGGATATTTGAAAGGTCTCTCATCCGTGTATGATATTCAAAAGGACCTATCTGTTTTATTGATTGGTGCTGGTGGGGCTGCACGTGGGATTTATTTTACCATGGCTCAGTCTGGGGTTGAACACATCGATATTACGAATCGGACAGTTGAAAAAGCAGAACAGCTAATAGAAGAATGTCCATATGCAGTTCAATCCAATGCAGTCCCTTTAAAAGAGGCGGAAGCAGATCTAAGTCAATATGACCTAGTCATTCAAACAACATCAATTGGAATGTCACCTTATATGGATAGGAGTCCAATCTCCCTGCAAAATCTTTGTTCTAATGCCTTTGTTAGTGATATCATTTATAATCCATTAACAACCAAAATATTGCATCAGGCAAAGGAAAAGGGGGCCAAGATCCAAAATGGATTGGATATGTTCGTTTTCCAGGGGGCACTTGCTTTTGAAAAGTGGACGGGAATTTTTCCCGATACAGACCGCATGAAAAACACAGTTCTTACTCAATTAGGAGGAATACAATGCTAACAGGAAAACAAAAAAGATTTTTACGCTCGAAAGCGCATCACCTAGACCCAATTTTTCAAGTGGGTAAAGGTGGAGTAAATGAAAATATGATTAAGCAAATCAGCGATGCTTTAGAGGCAAGAGAGCTTCTAAAAATTAGCATCCTACAAAATTGTGATGAAGATAAGGATACCGTAGCTATGAAGCTTGTAAATGGAACAAAGGCGGAGCTAGTGCAGATTATTGGTCATACGATTGTTCTATACAAGGAATCACGTGAAAATAAACAAATTCAATTACCTTAATGTTTGAAGGAGGGATCAAATTGAAGATTGGCATTTTAGGCGGAACATTCGATCCTCCTCATCTAGGACATCTAATTATGGCAAATGAGGTCCTATGCTCCCTTGAACTTGATGAAATATGGTTCATGCCTAATCAAGATCCTCCTCATAAAGAGAAAGCTCGGAATGTATCGAATGAAAATCGTCTTGCAATGCTAAATTTAGCGATTGCAGGACATCCTAATTTTAAAATTGAAACAATTGAATTTGAACGTGCAGGACGTTCTTATACGTATGATTCCATGATTTTATTAAAAGAGAAATATCCAACTGCTAAATTTTATTTTATTATCGGTGGAGATATGGTTGAATATTTACCAAAGTGGCATCGAATTGAAGAATTGGTTGACATCGTTCAATTCGTAGGGGTAAATCGACCAAGCTATCGAGTTCAAACTCCGTACGCTATTCAATCTGTAGAAATACCTAGTATTTCCATATCGTCGAGTCTTATTAGAAAGAGAATGAAGGATGGAAAAACGATTCGGTATTTAGTTCCGGATTCAGTGAGAAAATATATGGAGGAGAATCAATTGTATGAATCGTGAAACAGCTTTAAAGCTTGTCAAAGAGCAATTAACAGATCACCGATATCAGCATACAATAGGGGTAATGGAAACATCAATTCTGCTTGCGCAAAAATATGGAGTAGATGAAAAAAAAGCGGAATTAGCTGCGATTTTTCATGATTATGCAAAATTTCGCCCAAAAGAGGAAATGAAAGAAATTATCATTCAAGAGAATATGCCAAAAGATCTTCTTGAATATAATAGTGAGCTATGGCATGCTCCAGTGGGTGCTTATTTAGTGGCAAAAGAGGTTGGTATCAAAGATGAGGAAGTATTAAATGCGATTCGTTACCATACCTCGGGACGCAAGCACATGACCCTTATAGAAAAAGTGATTTATCTGGCTGATTATATCGAGCCTGGAAGGTATTTTCCCGGGGTTGATGAAGTGCGGGAGCTTGCTAAGGAAGAATTAGATCAAGCTTTTATTCAATCGATAAAAAATACCATGATTTTTTTGATGAAAAAAAATCAACCTATCTATCCAGATACATTTATTACGTATAATGATTTAGTTATGAGGAGGTTTTAACCTGAATGAATGAACGTGAACTATTATTAACAGCCGTAAAAGCCGCTGATGATAAAAGAGCAGAAGATATTGTTGTTTTAAATATGAAAGGCTTATCATTAATTGCGGATTATTTTATTATTTGTCATGGAAACTCTGATAAGCAAGTTCAAGCAATTGCGAGAGAAATGAAAGAAAAAGTTGAGGAAAATGGATTTGAAGTAAAAAGAATGGAAGGCTTCGATGAGGCTAAATGGGTTTTAGTTGATCTGGGAGATGTTATTGCTCATGTCTTCCATCGTGATGATCGCCTATATTATAATCTTGAACGTCTTTGGGGAGATGCACCAATCGAGAATGTGCAAAGTGAGCTAAAACAATGAGCTACGAAAAGTTTGCCTATCTCTATGATGATTTAATGAGAGATGTCCCCTATGAACAATGGGTGAAGGTAATCCAACAACAGGTTGAAAAACACGGTATAGAGGGAAAGCGATTATTGGACTTAGCTTGTGGTACAGGTGAGCTCTCCATTTGCTTGGCTAAAAGTGGATATGAAGTCACTTGTGTCGATCTTTCTGATGATATGCTCTCTGTTGCTCAGGCAAAAGCACAAGAAAGTGGATTACAACTATCTTTTTTTGAACAGAATATGGCCGAACTTGAATTAATGACTGAATTTGATATCATCGGAATTTTTTGTGATTCATTGAACTATTTACAGACAGAAACCGAGATTAAAAATACCTTTAGGCATGTTTATCATCACTTAGAGGATAAAGGTCTTTTTATCTTTGATGTGCACTCTGTCTATAAAATGCAACATTTGTTCATAAATCAAACTTATGCCTACAATGGTGATGATATTAGCTATATTTGGCAATGCTTTGAGGGTGAATATCCCTTAAGTGTTGAACATGAGCTAACCTTTTTCGTTCAAGATGAATCCGGTAAGTATGATCGTTATGACGAGCTTCATTTTCAAAGGACATATCCAATTGAACAATACATAGAATGGCTTGAAAATTCCGGATTCCAAGTGAACGAAATATTATATGATTTCAAGCAATCATTTTCAAATGATGATTGTGAAAGAGTATTGTTTATAACAAGCAAATAGTAATTTGAAAAGAGCTTTCCTAATTTGCGGGAAGCTCTTTTAACATTTTTTTATATTTGATGGAGGAAAACATTGGGGTAATAGAGAATTAATGTAAGGTGTATTGTTTTTTTAAATCGGCTACATCTTCGGCAAATTTTTCATGTGTAGCATGAAAAAGATGTTCAAACACAGGACCTAGCTCTTTTTCTAGTACTTTGATTCCTTCCCCAGTAATCCCGCCTTTTACACAAACCTTTTCTTCTAATGCCGGTAATGTATAAAATTCTCTATTTAATAATTGTCCCAACCCAATCAACATTTCACTAGCGAGCTTTATGGCCGTCTCTTCATTAATCTTGGTTTCAGATACTGCCCCCTCGATAAACCGTCTTGTTAAATAACTGAAAAATGCAGGCCCACAACTAACAATGTCAGAAGCAACTCTTGTAACCTCTTCTTCAATTTCTACAGGTGATGAAATGAATGAAAATAACTCTAAGAGACTTCTTTTCCATGTTAACGTGCATTTTTTCCCAAAAGTAAAAAGGGAGACTCCTGATAGAGCCCTGTTTGTAATACTAGGGATAATCCTTGCGACAGAACAGGGTAATACATGTTCTAATTGATCCACGTTGATGGGACTTGTAATGGAAACCACACAGCTATTTTTTGTTACCGCTGGTTTTATATCCTGAATGACCTGGAAAACATCTAAAGGCTTCACACAGATAATAACCAAGTCACTATTTCTCGCTACCTCAAATGCCGTTGGATAAATCGATAATCCTTCATACATGTCAATAATTTGAATTGCTTTATTAAGCGTTCGATTTGAGATGGCCATGGAAGAAGGGGAAACAGCTTTGCTTTCCAATAAGGCTTCTATCAATATTCTCCCCATATTACCTGTACCGATGATTCCCGTTTTCATTGTTACTTCCCTCCTTCACAAGCAAGATAGTTCATATAACCATATGAGTTATGAAAAAGAATTATACCTATGAAAGTTGGTGTCATTATGTTTGAATGGATAAAAGCCCATAAAAAATTGAGCCTGATCTTTTCTCTTCTGATCCTGGCGGCTATTTGTTTCTCTATTCCATTTGTTTCCTTGAATCAAAAGGAAACAAATAAAGAAACGGAATGGAATGATTTGCAACAATCTTTAACGTCTGACACACTTGAAAAACAAGAAACCAAACAAACCGTTCAAAAGCAAACAGAAAAAATGGAAATTATTGTTGATGTAAAAGGAGCTGTGAATAAACCCGGAGTTTATGAAGCAAAAGATGGTGAAAGGGTAAAGGATATTATTAATAAGGCTGGAGGATTAAAGGGAAAAGCAGATGAAAAGAATATAAATTTTGCGGAGAGAGTAAAAGATGAAATGGTTGTGTATATTCCTGAAGTAGGTGAGGTGCCAAAGGATATGGCAATGGCAAATGGGGCTAATGAAATGCAAAATGGAGAAGAAAATAAAAAAGTTAATCTTAATTCTGCAGATGAAACGGAACTGCAAACGTTACCGGGAATTGGACCTTCTAAAGCAGCCGCTATTATCGAATATCGTGAAACGAATGGATCATTCAAGGCAATAGAGGACTTAAAGTCGATTAGTGGAATTGGAGATAAAACATTTGAAAAATTACAGGAAAGCATTTCCGTTAATTAACTGAACTTTTCAATTGACGATTGATTTCCATCAATATTAAACTTATAAGAAATGGACATGAAAAGGGATGTGTAGACATGAGTGAAGAGCAAAGATTAACTTGGGATCAATATTTTATGTTAAATGCTCATCTAATCAGAATGAGAAGCACTTGTAATCGCTTAAAGGTAGGAAGTGTATTAGTAAAAGATAATCGGATTATTAGCACAGGCTATAATGGAGGCATTAGCGGCGAGGAGCATTGTCTGGAAGCCGGTTGTTATGTTGAGGATAATCATTGCTTACGCTGCCTTCATTCAGAGGAAAATGCCATTTTGCAGTGTGCTTTACAAGGCATTTCAACAAAGGGAAGTGTGATCTATGTGACGCATTTTCCATGTATTCATTGTATGAAAAAAATCCTTCAAGCAGGAATAACAAAGATTTATTATGCGGAGGATTATAAGAATCATGAATATTGCTATCATTTGTTAGAGATTAGCCATGTTGAGGCTGTTAAATTAGAGGTCCAAATAGAAAATTATATTGAAGAGGAGAATCCTTCAAAGGGATTGTTGAAATGGAATTTTACACCAATGAAAACAAAATAGCGCTGGGCTTCCAATTGGCAGTCCAGTTGTTTATAGTTTGAAAAGAATAGAAGATATGGTTTTGCATTTTCGCTTTTGTAAAGAAAATCTACTTTTATGGGAGGGATTATGAAAGGTACAATCATTTATTTTGTTTTTGTTAGTTTACTCGCCATTTTCGGTGAATTTTCTCATTTTCTTTGGTCATTAGGGCTGTTGCTCCTGCTTATCCTATTTTTGGCTGTTTTTAAGTCCTTTTCGGGCAGAGCTATTTTATTAGTTCTTGGTATCTTTCTGATTTTTTCCTTTCGTGCTCACGTGGAACACAAGGCAATGAACTATACCGACTTGAATGGCAAGGAAAGTCGATTTCACCTAGTTTTTGATGAACTGAAAATTGATGGCAATAAGCTTTCCACTTTTGCTAAGGATCAAAATCATAAAGACAAATTAGCCATCAGCTATTATATTCCTTCAGAAAGGGAGCAGCAAATCCTCAAAGAATATTTCGTCCCCGGTATGGAATGTACCGTTGTTGGAACTCTCGAAAAACCTTCTCCACCCTCAAATGAAAATGCCTTCTCTTATTTAAATTATTTAAAAGCGAAAAAGATTCAGTGGATATTGGAAATTAATCAAATTGAGTTAAATTCATGCAAAAAAAGTCACAACAATCCCCTCACCACTTTAAAAAGAATTCGATATTATGGTGTCCAGTATTTAGAAGAGAATTTTCCAAAAGAAACATCCACACTTGCAACAGCACTTATATTCGGGAATCGGAATTTTCTTGATCAACAATTAATAGATGTTTATCAGGATTTAGGTATTACTCATCTATTAGCAATTTCCGGATTGAATGTAAGCATGCTAGTGGGGATTATCTTTTATTTAGGCATTCGTTTAGGAGTAACGCGAGAGTCGATGACGAATTGGTTGTTGATTTGTTTGCCGATTTATATGATTTTAACAGGAGCTTCACCTTCAGTAAATCGGGCTTGTATGATGATGTTTATGATTCTTTTATTGAGCAAGTGGCAGTATCGAGTTCTCAATATTTTGGATCTTATTAGTATGGCCTTTCTTTTTTATGTATTTTGGTCTCCAGCTGTTATTTTTGATGTTGGGTTTCAGCTTTCCTTTTGTGTTACGTTTGCCCTCATTCTTTCCTCAGTTTGGATCTTAAAATTTGTTCGTCAGCCTTTGATCCTCTTGCTTATGGTCTCCCTCATTTCTCAATTAGCAGCTGCACCTATTATTCTTTACAATTTTTATGAAATTTCGATTATCTCCTTATTCGCAAATTTACTATTTGTTCCATTGTTTTCTGCTGTGTTATCTCCTATTGCGATGCTTCTCTTTATTTTTCATCTTTTCCTTCATAACTTACTAATTCCTGCTATCATCATGTTTAATTACCTTATCATTTTAACCAATACCTTGACTATTAAATTAGGTCAAATTCCATTTGCAACAATCGTTCTCGGAAGGCCTTCTATATTTCAACTATTCCTCTATATCTTTGGTACCCTCCTCTTTTTTGTTTTGTGGGAACGGAGGAGAGGTGGGAAAAACTTTTTAAATGCTCTTTTAATTCCAAGTCTGGTTTTTATTTTAGATGGGGCAAGTCCGCTGATTTCAGCACAAGGGGCTATAACGTTTATTGATATTGGTCAAGGGGATAGTATCTTAATTCAATTACCGTACCATAAGGGGACATATTTAATTGATACAGGTGGAACTATGACTTTTTCAATAGAGGAATGGAAAAAGAGAAAATCTTCTTATGAAGTAGGAAGTGATACATTAGTTCCATTTTTAAAAAGCAAAGGGATTGCATCGATTGATAAATTAATACTAACACATGGTGATATGGATCATATGGGGGGATCGTTTTCGCTGATGAAGGAAATAAAGGTCCGCGAGCTCGTTTTGCCAAAAACGTGGGAGCATTCACCTTTAGAAGATCGTCTGGTGGAACAAGCCAAAAAAAGAGGAATTCCAATAAAAGTGGTTCAAGATGGAGACCAGTGGGTAAGCAGCAATACGTCATTTTTTATATTATCACCAAATGGGACGGGGCATGTGGAGAAAAATGATGGATCTATCGTTCTCTATACAAAGCTTGGAGGGTTATCATGGCTTTTTACAGGGGATCTTGAAGAATCAGGGGAAGCGGGGCTAATTCAAAGATATTCTCATCTTCCTTTAGATGTTTTAAAGGTTGGACATCATGGGAGTAAAACATCAACGTCCGAACTACTGCTGAATTCCTATCATCCGAAAATCGCCATCATTTCGGTTGGAAGAGAAAATCGTTTCGGGCATCCCCATTCAGATGTTTTGAATAGGCTAAGTGAAAGAAATATCCTGATTTTTAGAACGGATTTGAATGGGGCAGTGAGTTATCATTATCATGGAAAAGAAGATGGAACCTTTTCAACCATTATTCCATAACATAATACATGAATAACCAATCCCTCAGGTGAACATCCTTGAAGAATTTGCAATAGGAAAAAGACTGCCGGTAACCGTGCAGTCTAAGAGAAACGCTACTATAAGTCATTATGTATAGTTTTAAGCGCCGACCAAGAAAATGACTGTAGCAATAATAAATAATGTCGCAAAGAAACCAAAGGATACAATAAAACCAACACCAGCATCAGTTGCATCATTTCGTTTGCATTGTACATTTTGTTCAAATTCGTTCACAGTCTACCCCCCCTATATCCATTATAGTATAAGCGAAATAATGAAAAAAATCTATATCTTCTATCAAACCCTTTTCCTGTAATGACAAGAGTTGTCACAAATAGTTTACAATTTTCAGGCAAAAATAATTTCTACAAACAGGTGCACCGTTGTTAAATAGGTATCCTAGGTCTTATTTAGCAACGTTTATTATAAATTGGGAATTGGTGTTTCTCTATAGCGGCCAATTCCCATTGATATGATGATTCTAAAAGACGTTAGGTTTTAGAAGTGCGTTTTTAGCCCTTGTCAAAATGTCCAAGCTTCTTTAGGATATAGGAATAGGATATTTCTTGAAGAACGGGGCGAAAGTCAATTGATTTTGGATATATGGAAGCAAATCAAAAGTAAGCAATATTCTCCCATTTACTTATTATATGGGACTGAAGCTTTTCTAATAAATGAAACAAGGCAATTATTGGTTAAAGAAGTGTTTCAAGGCGAAGAAACCGATTTTAATTTATCTTCCTATGATTTAGAAGAAACGCCAATCGAAGAGGTGTTAGAAGAGGCTGAAACTCTCCCTTTTTTAGGAGAGAAAAGGCTTATTTTTGTGAATAATCCTTATTTTTTAACCGCAGAAAAGAAGAAGGATAAAGTGGAGCATAATCTGTCCAAATTTGAAGCCTATCTAAAAGAACCCTCTCCTTTTTCTATTCTTGTCGTAAATGCACCTTATGAAAAATTAGATGAACGTAAAAAGTTAACCAAGGAATTAAAAAGAGTAGGACAAGTTCTTGAAGCAAAAAAGCTCAATGAACGTGAGTTGAAAGGGTGGATAAAACAAAGAGCTAGTTTTAATCATGTAGAAATTGATGATGATGCAATTGATCTTATGATTGTTTTAGCAGGAACGAATTTATTTATGTTAACGAGTGAATTAGATAAATTAGCCCTTTATACAGGTGAACATCAACGAATAAATACTGAAATAGTAGAAAAATTGGTTTCGCGATCCTTAGAGCAAAATATTTTTACATTAGTGGAAAAGGTTGTTCAACGCAAAATAGATGAAGCACTTCGAATTTACTATGATTTACTGAAGCAAAAAGAAGAGCCAATAAAAATTTTAGCCGTTATAACGGGCCAATTTCGTCTGATCTATCAAGTAAAGGAATTAAGCAGAAGAGGATACGGGCAACAACAGATCGCTGGTTTCCTAAAAGTTCATCCGTTTCGGATAAAGATGGCAGCCGGTCAGGCAAAAATGTTTAAAGATGAAGACTTAATTAAAATCATAAATATGCTGGCAGATGCTGATTATCAAATGAAAACAGGAGCAATAAATAAAGAAATGCCTATTGAATTATTCCTCTTTCATTTATAGGGTTCACGAGTATAAAAATAAGGAACTGAAACCTCTTGGCTTCAGTTCCTTATTTTGTTAACGGGTGAATTTTTGGAAAATAAAAAGAGGTCTGATCGATAAATGGATCAGCCTCATTCAAAAATTATGCGTTTAAAGAGTTTAACTTCTTAGATAAACGAGATTTTTTACGAGCAGCAGCGTTTTTATGGATAAGACCTTTTGCAGCAGCTTTGTCTAATTTACTAGCAGCATCTGCGAAAGATTCTTTTGCAGCAGCAGCGTCATTGTTTACGATAGCAGCATCAACTTTTTTCACAGCAGTACGCATTGCAGATTTTACAGTAATGTTTTGAGCATTGCGATCTTCGTTAGTCTTTACACGTTTGATAGCAGATTTAATGTTTGGCATTCCATTCACCTCCCTAAAAAAACACCCGAGACTATATAACTCGACTTTCACGTTCATTTACATAAATGAAGAACAAGAGATATTCTATCAAACCACAAGCATTATTGCAATACCATCCCTTTAATTTACGAGGAAGAGAATCATTTTTGCATGAATGAAAAAATTGGAAAAGGGAAAAATAGAAGTTATGCGAATAAAGAACAATAATGATTTGGGGGATTTAAATGGATAAATCAATTGATTTAAGTAAGTACTCTGTCCGTACAGACCTTGCTGTTGAAGCAAGAGAGATGGTGATAGCAGAGAGATCCCGTTCTGTTCAAGAAGGCGAAGACCTTTCACAAATCGAAGGAGTCATGATTAAAGAAAAAGAAAATCATGATATGAAAATATCTTTAGTAGAAATTACAAAAGTAGGAGAAGAACAAATTGGCAAAAAAGCAGGAAAATATTTAACGATAGAAGTAGTGGGCATTCGCGGACAGGATACGGAGCTGCAAAAACAAGTAGAAGAAGTTTTTGCAGAAGAATTTTCTCTTTTTCTTAGAGGATTGGGGATCCGTGAAGATGCGTCTTGCCTAGTAGTGGGTTTAGGAAATTGGAATGTCACCCCAGACGCTCTTGGGCCTCAAGTCTGTGAAAACCTCCTTGTAACAAGGCATCTATATCAGTTGCAGCCTGAAAGCGTTGAAAAGGGGTTCCGTCCGGTCAGTGCGATTGCTCCTGGTGTTATGGGTTTAACTGGAATCGAAACGAGCGATATTATTATGGGAGTCGTGGAGAAAACAAAGCCTGATTTTGTCATTGCAATAGATGCTTTAGCTTCTCGATCGATTGAACGGGTAAATTCAACGATTCAGATTTCTGATACAGGTATTCATCCAGGGTCTGGGGTTGGAAATAAAAGAAAAGAATTAAGCAAGAAAACCCTTGGGATTCCTGTCATTGCTATCGGGATTCCAACCGTTGTCGATGCGGTCTCAATAACAAGCGATACGATTGATTACATCTTAAAGCACTTTGGGAAAGAAATGCGTGAAGGAAATCGACCGTCGAGAGCTCTTGCCCCAGCGGGATTGTCCTTTGGCAAAAGGAAGAAGCTTACGGATGATGATTTACCTGAAGAACAACAAAGAAAAACCTTTTTAGGAATGATTGGAACTTTATCGGATGAAGAAAAGAGAAAGCTAATCTATGAGGTCCTATCTCCACTAGGCCATAATCTCATGGTAACGCCAAAAGAAGTGGATGTATTTATTGAAGATATGGCAAATTTAATTGCTAATGGATTAAACGCAGCTCTGCATCATTCCATTAATCAAGAAAATGCTGGTTATTATACAAGATAGCATAATATCCGTTAGGTCTAATTTGCTAAATCGATAGTAGATGGAAGATTCGAGTTCTATCTTCTCTAGTAAAGTCATATGATTTACTAGACTAGTAAGTGGGGTGGAACGATGAAATCATATAGACCGCCTAATCAAGTAATGATTACGATTCAAGGGTCCAGTATTATCAAATTCAGTTTTGCGGTTATTTTGTTTATCTTTCTTTTATTTTCAATTAGCGGAGCGTTAACAGCCCTTAAACCTGAATATCAGCTGAAGTCATCATCGGTTAATACAGTTGCCAGCAATATTACAGGTGGAATGCTTTATCAATTATTGGGATGGGAAAATCACGCCTTAATGCAATCAGCACCCGAAAATTCTTCGGCACCAAAGCTTACAAATATGATGTTCGCTTTATCTACCAATGTGAATTTAGATGATCCTCGAAGCTTATTAGGCCGAGAATTGCCAGGATTTTATCAATTTGATGGAAAAATCCTGATTGCAGGTGAGGGGACTAATTATACGAATATGCCGATTGAATCCTCACCTCCATTAGACATATTGACAGCTGAAAAAGAAGCAACATTACAAAATACAGAGGACGTGGATGATAAGGATAATAATAAATCAACCATTCCACCTCTATCAACAGGTAAGAAGAAGGTCGTTTATATTTATTTCTCCCATAATACTGAGTCTTATCTTCCTTATTTAAAGGGTGTTACAGATCCGAATCTAGCCTACCATTCGAAGATTAATGTGACCAAAATTGGGGATCGGCTTAAAGAAGATCTTGAGGATCGTGGAATTGGAACCACCTTAGATAAAACGGATGTCCAAGCTATTCTGAAACAGAAACACAAGGATTTTACGGCGTCCTATGAGGAATCGGGGAAAGTTGTCCAAGCTGTACTCTCAAAAAATCACGACTTGACTTATTTAATTGATATTCATCGGGATGCAAGAAGAAAGAGTCAGACAACTATTAAGATCAAGGGCAAATCCTATGCAAAGGTTGCTTTTGTTATTGGTTCTAATAATCCAAATTATGAAAAAAATGCCGATTTTGCAGGTGAGCTACACAAAATACTTGAGAAGAAATACAAGGGATTAAGCCGAGGAGTCTTAAAACAAGGTGGATGGCGCTACAATGGTAAATATAATCAACAGCTATCCAATAAAGCCATTTTAATCGAGTTTGGTGGAGTGGATAATACGTTCGAAGAGCTCTATCGTTCAGCAGATGCAATCGCAGATGCCTTAAGTGAATATTATTGGCAAGCTGAAAAGGTAAATAATCCTGATAAAGAAAAAGGCTCAAAAGAATAGTGTTTGTAGAATTCTTCAAATAGGTATGGTGAATAAAAATGAAGATGTTTATGTTTAAATCCGTCCTTATCGCTTCTTTAATGTTTATTTCTGTTCTAGTTGGAATGCAGCAGGCGAATCAAGGAATCCATAATATGAAGGGGTACAAGGATTCTAATTTTAAAAGTGCCTTAACCGTTGATAATGGTGATAAAGGAGACATAGCGGTTTCCGTGTTAGGCAAGGAAGTGGATAGTCACGATCTGGAAAAGAAACGCGAGAAATTAGAAAAAATGAAGGTTTATAACCTGTTTTCTGCGACGGGGAAAAAAATAGCAGATACGCTTTCTTCATTAACGGAAAAACTAATCATCTTCATATCGAAAATTTAAATCAATTGGAAGGACGGTATTCAGGGATGGAACTGGCTACCGTCCTTTTTTTAAAGTATCAAAAGTCGTAAATGGTTGATAGGTTCGTTAAGATAAGGAGGAACAGTGGTTGTAATAAATTGAAAAAAGGTGTTCATGAGAGGGATGAACGACTCATTTATCCCACTCTTAACGGACATTTTGACTCCCACTTCAAGATTCTGAGAATGCGAAGAAGATAAGTGGGAGATCAACTGTCCGTAAAGGTCCGACGAGGGATTAAGGTCCTAGTCAGGCGAAGCCACAGGACGTGGCGTCCCTTGAGCGTGATAAGTGAAATAAGATTTTTCTTTGGGCTTCATCCCTTAGAAAAATCAATCAGGCTCTGCGTGACTAACCATCAGTGGGGGATGAATGGCAGACTAAAAGCACGACGTCAATCACAACATCTGCACACTTCACGTCCTGTGCGTCGAAAACCCCCACTGATGGAAGTTTCACTTTAAAAAATTCGGAAAAATGAAATGTTCTTCCTAAACTTGGATAATCGATATTTCTTACTAAGGAATGAATCTAGAAGGTTCTCTCTTTTCATTTTGTTTTCGTTGAATCTTGAAACTCCTCTTGATATAATCAGAAATAGTGTATGTTGCGCGAAAATAGTAGGAGTGAACGATATGAACAGAGAAGAAAGACTGAACAGACAAGCAAAAATCCGTAATTTTTCCATCATCGCTCATATCGATCATGGGAAATCGACACTAGCCGATCGCATTTTAGAAAAAACAAATGCCTTAACTTCGCGTGAAATGAAGGATCAGCTGTTAGATTCCATGGATCTTGAAAGAGAAAGAGGAATTACGATTAAATTAAACTCTGTCCAGCTAAAATATCAGGCAAAGGATGGAGAGGTTTATACATTTCATTTAATTGACACACCAGGGCATGTCGATTTTACCTATGAGGTTTCAAGAAGCTTAGCAGCATGTGAAGGGGCAATTCTAGTTGTCGATGCTGCTCAAGGAATAGAGGCCCAAACCTTAGCAAATGTGTATTTAGCATTGGATAACGACCTTGAAATTTTACCTGTCATTAATAAGATAGATTTGCCAAGTGCAGACCCAGAACGAGTTCGACAAGAAATTGAAGATGTAATTGGACTTGACGCATCTGAGGCTGTTTTGGCTTCGGCAAAGGCCGGAATCGGCATAGAGGATATTTTAGAGCAGATTGTTGAGAAGGTACCGGCGCCTTCAGGGGACCCTGAAGCCCCTTTTAAAGCCTTAATCTTTGACTCTTTATATGATGCCTACCGTGGAGTTGTCACGTATATACGCGTTGTTGATGGAACGGTTAAAGCAGGAGATAAAATCCGGATGATGGCAACGGGCAAAGAGTTTGAGGTCATGGAGGTCGGTGTATACACTCCAAAAGAAGTTGCAACAGAGGAATTATCAGCCGGTGATGTTGGATTTTTAACAGCTTCAATCAAAAATGTTGGCGATACTCGTGTGGGTGATACGATTACAAGCGCAAAAAATGGCGCGACGGTACCTCTACCTGGTTATCGAAAATTAAATCCAATGGTTTACTGTGGATTATACCCAATTGATAGCGCCAAATTTAATGATTTAAGAGATGCTTTAGAAAAGCTTGAACTTAACGATTCTGCGCTGCAATTTGAACCAGAGACTTCACAAGCTCTTGGATTTGGCTTCCGCTGCGGTTTCTTAGGTCTTTTGCATATGGAAATCATTCAGGAGCGGATCGAACGTGAATTTAAAATTGACTTAATCACAACGGCACCAAGTGTTATTTATCATGTGATTATGACGGATGGAACGGATGTAAGGATTGATAATCCATCTGATATGCCTGACCCGCAAAAGATTGCCCGAATTGAAGAACCTTACGTTAAGGCAACGATGATGGCGCCAAATGATTATGTTGGTGCGATTATGGAATTATGTCAGGCTAAACGCGGAATCTTTATCGATATGCAATATTTGGATGAAACGCGCGTAAGCATCGTCTACGAAGTACCTCTTTCGGAAATTGTCTATGATTTCTTTGATCAACTGAAATCTTCAACGAAAGGCTACGCTTCTTTTGATTATGAATTAATCGGCTATAAAGAATCGAAACTTGTGAAGATGGATATTCTCTTAAATGTTGAAAAAGTAGATGCCTTAAGTTTTATTGTCCATAAGGATTTTGCTTATGAACGTGGAAAGATCATTGTTGAAAAGCTGAAGGAATTAATTCCAAGGCAGCAATTTGAGGTACCAGTACAAGCGGCAATTGGTCAAAAAATTGTCGCACGCTCGACCATTAAGGCAATGAGGAAAAATGTCTTAGCGAAATGCTATGGTGGCGATATTTCACGGAAAAGAAAACTTCTTGAGAAGCAAAAAGAAGGGAAAAAGCGCATGAAACAAGTTGGATCAGTTGAAGTGCCACAGGAAGCTTTCATGGCTGTATTAAAAATGGACGACAATAATTCGAAAAAGTAATTCATTGCATTTTTTAAGGAAGGATAGATACACTTGGTTTGAAATCAAGGAGCATCTACCTTCTTTTTATTATTAAAAAGGTTGTGAAAAAAATGATAAAAGCTGCCTATATTCATATTCCGTTTTGTGAGCATATTTGCCACTATTGCGATTTTAATAAATTTTATTTAAAGGGTCAGCCGGTGGATGAATATTTATCTGCTCTCGAGGAAGAAATAAAATTGACATTGGAGCAAGTTCCGGTGATGTCGATGAAGTCCATTTTTGTCGGTGGAGGTACACCGACTGCTTTAAACGAAAATCAGTTGAAAAAGCTTTTGACCATCATTCAAAAATGGTTACCCATTGATGGACAAACAGAGTTTACTTTTGAAGCGAATCCCGGGGATCTTTCCCAGGAAAAATTTCAAATTTTACATGATGCAGGAGTGAACCGATTAAGCTTTGGTGTACAGTCCTTTAATGATAAACTTTTACAAAAAATAGGAAGGATGCATCGGGCAGAGGACGTATTTCACTCTATTGAAATGGCCAAGAAGATCGGTTTCAAAAATATAAGCATTGATTTAATTTACAGCCTACCCGGACAAACACTTGAAGATTTTAAACAAACTTTGAAAACAGCATTCACTCTAGATATTGTCCATTATTCAGGCTATTCCCTCATCATTGAGCCGAAGACGGTTTTTTATAATTTATTTCGAAAAGGGAAATTACCTATTGTAAGTGAGGATATGGAAGCACTTATGTATGAAATTCTAATGGAAGAAATGGAGAAGCATGGGTATAAACAATATGAAATAAGTAATTTTTCAAAACCGGGCTATGAAAGTAGACATAACTTAACATATTGGAATAATGAAGCGTATTTTGGTTTTGGTGCAGGAGCTCATAGTTATGTTTTAGGGAGCAGGAGATCGAACCATGGGCCATTAAAAAAATATATGACTGAAATTCAAGATGGAAAGCTTCCGATTCTTGAAGAGCATCTTGTAACAAAAAAAGAGCAAATGGAAGAAGAAATGTTTTTAGGATTAAGAAAGAATCGTGGGGTAAGTGTGGAGCATTTTATGAAGAAATTTGCCGAAAATCCCCTAACGCTCTTTGATGATAAGATTAAACAAATACAATTACGAAAGTTGCTTAATGTTAGTGAGAATCATATTTTTTTAACTAAGAATGGACGTTTATTAGGGAATGAGGTCTTTCAGGAATTCCTCTTATAAAGAAGCTGCTGAAAATGAAAAAAAGGAGAAGATGTCGCTTAAATAAGATCAAATGATTGACACCCGGCCCCTTTTTTTGATAATTTATATGTAGAATTAGCACTCGGGTACAATGAGTGCTAACAGAGGTGATTAACATGCTAACTGACCGTCAATTACTGGTATTCCAAGTTATTGTTGATGATTTCATACGATCTGCACAACCTGTGGGTTCAAGAAGTTTGTCGAAAAAAGATGAAATTCCTTTTAGTTCGGCAACCATACGCAATGATATGGCTGACTTAGAAGAACTTGGTTTTCTAGAGAAGACCCATACATCATCGGGGAGAATTCCATCAGAACAAGGATATCGTTTTTATGTTGATCATCTGCTTCACCCACAAAAGCTTAATCATCATGATATTTACTCAATACGTTCTATTTTTGCTGAAAGGATTTTTGAATTGGAAAATATTGTTCAAAGATCTGCAAAAATTTTATCAGAGCTGACAAACTATACATCGATTGTTTTGGGTCCTGCTGTGAAAGAAAATAAACTAAAGAAATTGCAAATTGTTCCATTAAATAAAGAAACGGCGATTGCCATTATTGTAACGGATACGGGACACGTAGAAAATCGAATGTTCAATTTGCCAGAAACAATTGATGCAAGTGATATCGAAAAAATGGTTAATATTATTAACGATCGTTTGGTTGGAGTTCCACTTGTGGATTTAAATGGTAAAATATATAAAGAAATAGCCACTCTTTTGCGGTACCATATTACGAATTATGAATCAATGATTTATACGCTCATTGAGACATTGAAGATTCCAACACAAGAAAAAATGTTCTTCGGTGGAAAAACGAATATATTAAGTCAACCAGAGTTTCATGATATTGAGAAAATTAAATCGCTTATGGATATGATTGAACATGAGGAAGACTTCTACGAACTGATAAGAAGGAATCCAATTGGAATCAATGTAAAGATTGGAAAAGAAAATAATAATTCCGCGATGGATAATTGCAGCTTAATTACGGCGACTTATTCGATTGGCACAGAACAATTGGGCACGATTGCTGTCCTTGGTCCAACACGAATGGAATATTCAAGGGTCATTAGCTTGCTGCAATATTTTAGTAATGATTTTTCGTCCTTACTGACGAAACTGTATCAAAATAAATAATCGTGGAAATATTGATTAAGGGTGGATATACCGATTCCATCCCTTTTCCCTTGTGTTTTATGAGGTTCTAATGTATATAATGAGAGGGATATTTCCCCATGCTTGATTTTTAAGGGAGGTGAATTAGTTGGCAGAAGATAAACAAACACAAACAGAAGAAAAAGAACAAGCTTCTTCTCAAGTAGAACCAAATGAGGAAGAAAACATGGAGGCAGTATTTGATGAAGAACTCCTTACTAAGGAGCAAGAGGCAAGTGGTGATCAAAACTCCATCGAGACTCAATTAAAAGAAGCTAACGAAAAAATTGAACAATTAGAGAAGAAAATAGAGGATGCAGATAATCGCTATTTGCGTCTGCAAGCTGATTTTGACAACTCAAGACGTCGCGCTAAATTAGATTTTGAAGCATCTCAAAAATATAGAGCACAAAATTTAATCAGTGATTTATTACCGGCCATCGATAATTTTGAAAGAGCATTATCGATGAATGCAGATAATGAGCAAGCAAAATCATTGCTTCAAGGAATGGAAATGGTCTATCGCAGTTTAGTGGAAACATTACAGAAAGAAGGCGTAGAGCCAATTGAAGCTGTAGGAAAGGAATTTGACCCAAATATTCATCAAGCCGTTATGACGGTTGAGGATTCCAATTTTGCTTCAAATATGGTTGTAGAAGAATTCCAAAAGGGTTATCTTCTTAAGGATCGCGTTATTCGTCCTTCTATGGTTAAAGTAAGTCAATAGAAATTTTACATAAATATCGGGGAGGTTTTTTAGTTGAGCAAAATCATTGGTATCGATTTAGGAACTACAAACTCATGTGTTGCCGTTTTAGAAGGCGGTGAACCAAAGGTTATTCCAAATCCAGAAGGGAACCGTACAACTCCTTCTGTTGTCGCATTTAAAAATGGTGAGCGTCAAGTCGGTGAAGTCGCTAAACGTCAAGCGATTACGAACCCAAATACGATTATTTCAATCAAACGTCATATGGGTACAAACCATAAAGTGACAGCTGAAGACAAAGAATATTCACCTCAAGAAATTTCTGCTGCTATTTTACAATATTTGAAATCATATGCAGAAGATTATCTTGGTGATACTGTTACAAAAGCCGTTATTACTGTACCAGCTTATTTTAATGACGCTGAACGTCAAGCAACGAAAGATGCAGGGAAAATAGCGGGCCTTGAAGTAGAACGGATTATTAATGAACCAACAGCAGCAGCACTTGCTTATGGTTTAGATAAAATGCATGAAGATCAAACCATCCTAGTTTACGACCTTGGTGGCGGTACATTTGACGTATCCATTCTTGAACTTGGAGATGGAGTATTCGAAGTAAAAGCAACTGCAGGGGATAATCGTCTAGGTGGTGACGATTTTGACCAAGTGATTATTGATTATTTAGTCGACCAATTCAAGAAAGAAAATGGCATCGACCTTTCAAAAGATAAAATGGCTTTACAACGTTTGAAAGATGCTGCTGAAAAAGCGAAAAAGGATTTATCTGGTGTCACTTCAACACAAATTTCTTTACCGTTTATTACAGCAGGGGAAGCTGGACCGCTTCATTTAGAAATGACATTAACTAGAGCAAAATTTGATGAGTTAACTGCTCATTTAGTGGAAAGAACGATGGGACCTACTCGTCAAGCTCTTAGAGATGCAGGTCTTCAAGCATCAGAACTTGATAAAGTGATCCTTGTTGGTGGTTCAACTCGTATTCCTGCAGTCCAAGATGCCATTAAAAAGGAAACAGGTAAAGAACCACATAAAGGTGTTAACCCTGATGAAGTTGTCGCTATGGGTGCAGCTATTCAAGGTGGAGTTATTACGGGTGATGTAAAGGATGTTGTATTACTTGACGTTACTCCATTATCATTAGGGATTGAAACAATGGGTGGAGTATTTACCAAATTAATCGATCGTAATACAACGATTCCAACATCAAAATCACAAATTTTCTCTACAGCTGCCGATAGCCAAACAGCTGTTGACATTCATGTATTACAAGGAGAACGCCCAATGGCAGCAGATAATAAAACATTAGGTCGTTTCCAATTATCTGATATTCCACCAGCACCAAGAGGAATTCCGCAAATCGAAGTATCATTTGATATCGATAAAAACGGGATTGTAAATGTACGTGCGAAGGATTTAGGTACAAACAAAGAACAGCAAATTACGATTAAATCTTCTACTGGTTTATCTGACGATGAAATCGATCGTATGGTTAAAGAAGCAGAAGAAAATGCAGAAGCAGATAAGAAACACAAAGAAGAAGTTGAACTTCGCAATGAAGCTGATCAATTAGTATTTACAACTGAGAAAACAATGAAAGACCTTGAAGGAAAAGTCGATCAAACGGAAGTTTCAAAAGCAAATGAAGCGAAGGATGCTTTAAAAGCAGCGATTGAAAAGAATGATTTAGATGAAATTCGTGCGAAAAAAGATGCATTACAAGAAATCGTTCAAAATTTATCAGTCAAGCTTTATGAAGAAGCTGCAAAACAAGCACAAGCCGGGGGTCAAGGCCAAGCACAACAAGATGGCGGAAAAGATGATAATGTTGTGGATGCAGAATATGAAGAAGTTAAGGATGATAAATAAGCCAGATTCTTCATTTTTTATCATCGAAAGTCAAAGTCAGGTCATAAGTATGACTTGGCTTTTTCTTATCTGTATTGGCTTTAAGTTCCAGAGAAATGAGATGGATGGGAAAAATCACGTTTGTAGTGTGAACCTTATTATTGCATGATCATGCAAGTATTGTTACAATAACCTTTATGTGAATGTAGCGGGGAGTGAGTAATCATGAGTAAAAGGGATTACTATGAAGTCCTTGGAGTTAGTAAAACAGCTTCAAAGGATGAAATAAAAAAAGCTTATCGAAAGCTTTCAAAGCAATATCACCCAGATATTAATAAAGAGCCAGATGCTGAAGAAAAATTTAAAGAAGTAAAAGAAGCATATGAAGTCCTCAGTGATGATCAAAAAAGGGCTCAGTATGATCAATTCGGGCATACTGATCCTAACCAAGGATTTGGTGGTTTTGGTGGCGAAGGAGATTTCGGCGGTTTTGGCGGCTTTGAAGATATATTCAGTACCTTTTTTGGTGGAGGTTCTAGAAGACGTGATCCAAATGCACCTAGACAAGGGGCAGATTTACAATATACGATGACGATTTCATTTGAAGATGCCGTTTTTGGAAAAGAAACGGACATTGAGATTCCTCGTGAGGAAACATGTGATACGTGTAACGGGTCAGGTGCTAAGCCTGGGACAAAGCCTGAAACATGTAAGCACTGTAATGGAACTGGTCAAATCAATATTGAACAAAACACGCCATTTGGGAAAATTGTGAATCGCAGAACTTGTCATTATTGTAATGGAACTGGGAAAGAAATTAAAGAAAAATGTTCTACATGTGGTGGAACCGGCACAGTGAAAAAACGCCGGAAAATCCATGTGAAAATTCCTGCAGGTATCGATGATGGTCAACAATTACGCGTTGCAGGACAAGGGGAACCAGGAGTTAATGGTGGACCATCTGGAGACTTATATGTCGTCTTCCACGTAAGAAGTCACGAGTTTTTTGAACGTGATGGAGATGATATTTACTGTGAAATGCCAATCACCTTTGTTCAAGCATCATTAGGTGATGAAGTAGAGGTTCCTACCCTTCATGGAAAAGTGAAATTAAAAATTCCTGCAGGTACGCAAACAGGAACGAAATTCCGTTTAAAAGGAAAAGGTGTTCCAAATGTACGCGGGTATGGAGTTGGAGATCAACATATTATCGTGAGAATTGTGACTCCAACAAAATTGAATGAATCGCAAAAACAATTACTTCGAGAATTTGCTGAAATTAGTGGGAGTGTACCACAAGGAGAACATGAAGAAGGATTTTTTTCAAAAGTAAAAAGAGCTTTTAAAGGTGAATAAGGAATGGAGTTGGTAGTAAATGAAATGGTCTGAAATTGGAATTCATACGACAAATGAAGCAGTTGAACCTATTTCAAATATTTTACACGAAGCAGGTGCAAGCGGAGTGGTAATTGAGGATCCGTTAGAATTACAAAAGGAAAGAGAAGATCAATTCGGCGAAATCTACCAACTAAATCCTGATGACTACCCTGATGAAGGGGTGATGATAAAAGCTTATCTCCCAGTAAATAGTTTTCTCGGTGAAACGGTGGAAGAGATCAAAACGGCTATTAATAATTTGCCGCTTTTTAATATTGATATTGGAAGAAATATTGTTACCCTTAGTGAAGTACATGAAGAAGAGTGGGCAACAGCCTGGAAAAAATATTATAATCCAGTGAAAATTTCTGAGAAATTTACCATTGTTCCAACTTGGGAAGAATATACTCCGGTTCATAGTGATGAATTGATTATTGAATTAGACCCAGGAATGGCTTTTGGAACAGGAACTCATCCAACAACTATCATGTGCATACAGGCTCTGGAACGAACGATAAAAAAGGGTGATCTCGTTATTGATGTGGGAACCGGTTCTGGAGTTTTAAGTATTGCCGCTGCTCTATTGGGAGCTGAAAAGGTGAGTGCCTTGGATTTAGATGAGGTTGCTGTCCATTCTGCTCGCTTAAATATTAAGCTTAATAAAGTTCAAGAGACCGTCAAAGTATCGCAAAATAATCTATTAGATGGAATCGATGAAATGGTTGACGTAGTCGTTGCTAATATTTTGGCGGAGGTTATTCTTCGGTTTACAGATGATGTGGCAAGAATTGTCAAGCCCGGTGGATATTTTATTGCTTCCGGTATCATTCATAAAAAGAAGGAAGAAGTGAAAGATGCAATCATTAAAGCAGGATTTGATATCGTTGAAACGATTCAAATGGAAGACTGGGTTGCATTATTAGCGAAAAGAATATAATGATTGAAAAGGGGGATTTCAATTGATTCCCCCCTTTTTTAGGTAAAAAAACCTTTGATGCCTGAAGTGAGGTGCCTCTATATGCAGCGATATTTTGTGAAAGAGTATCATGGAGAACAGTTTGAAATTTCGGGTGAAGATTATCACCATATCACAAGGGTGATGCGCTTTAAAGAAAATGACCAGCTGCTGTGCTCCACACTTGATGGAAAAACGGCCATATGTACAATTGCAGAAATTACCGATGAAACCGTAATAGCAAACGTTGTAAAATGGGTAGAGGAGACATCTGAATTGCCAGTAGCTGTAACCATTGCGAGCGGATTGCCTAAAGGGGATAAACTGGAAATGGTTATCCAAAAAGGTACAGAGCTTGGAGCAAGTATGTTTATCCCTTTTACTGCAGCTCGCTCCATTGTAAAATGGGATGATAAAAAATCGGCCAAAAAGGTGGAGAGATGGCAAAAAATTGCAAAGGAAGCAGCAGAGCAATCGCATCGCAGCCGTATTCCCACAGTTGAAAGTCCTATTTCTTTTCCATTACTGATTCAAGCTTCTAAAAGTTATGACTATAAATTGATTGCCTATGAAGAGGATGCGAAACACGGAGAGGCATCCGTTCTTGCAAATGTTTTTCAGCAAATGCAGGAGGGACAATCCCTTCTTGTTGTATTTGGACCAGAGGGAGGATTAACTTCTACAGAAGTTAGTCAACTAAAAGAAAATGGATTCCAGTCATGTGGATTGGGACCGAGAATTTTAAGAACAGAAACGGCTCCGTTATATGTTCTTTCAGCTATTTCGTACCATTTAGAATTAATGAGGTGAGTAAAATATGCCAACAGTTGCATTTCATACATTAGGATGTAAAGTGAATCATTATGAAACAGAGGCCATTTGGCAATTATTTAAGGAACAAGGGTATGATCGTATAGATTTTGAAGCCACTTCAGATGTTTATATTATCAATACATGTACGGTTACCAATACAGGTGATAAAAAGAGTCGTCAGGTCATTCGCAGAGCGATAAGAAAAAATCCTGACGCAGTGGTATGTGTGACTGGATGCTATGCACAAACATCACCAGCTGAAATTCTTGCAATTCCAGGGGTTGATGTTGTCGTCGGTACTCAGGACAGAGTGAAAATGCTTGATTACGTTGAGCAATTTAAAAAAGAACGTCAACCCATTAATGCTGTAGGAAACATCATGAAAAACCGAGTTTACGAAGAATTAGATGTTCCTTCCTTTACGGATCGTACGCGTGCTTCATTAAAGATTCAAGAAGGCTGTAATAACTTCTGTACTTTCTGTATTATCCCTTGGGCAAGAGGGCTAATGAGATCAAGAGATCCAGAAGAAGTCATACGTCAAACGCAAAGCTTAGTGGATGCAGGTTATAAAGAGATTGTTCTAACAGGAATTCATACAGGTGGATATGGCGAAGATATGAAGGATTATAATCTTGCCGCTCTTCTAAAAGATATCGAAGCAAAGGTAAAAGGATTAAAACGCCTAAGAATTTCATCGATTGAAGCAAGCCAAATTACGGATGAAGTGATTGAAGTCATCAATCAGTCCAACATTATTGTAAGGCATTTGCATATTCCAATTCAATCAGGCTCAAATTCTGTCTTAAAGAGAATGAGGAGAAAATATACAATGGAATTCTTTGCTGAGCGTCTAAGTCTTCTGAAAAAAGCTCTCCCGGGATTAGCGATTACTTCTGATGTGATTGTTGGATTCCCTGGTGAAACAGAGGAAGAGTTTATGGAAACTTATAATTTTATTAAAGAACATAAATTCTCAGAGCTTCATGTTTTCCCTTATTCTAAGCGCACGGGTACGCCAGCAGCAAGAATGGAAGACCAAATTGATGAAGAGATCAAAAATGAACGCGTCCACCGTTTAATTGAACTCTCTAATCAATTGGCGAAGGAATATGCTTCTCAGTTTGAAGATGAAGTTCTGGAAGTCATTCCTGAAGAACATCATAATAATGATGATAAAAGTGGTCTATATGAAGGCTACACGGATAATTATTTAAAAGTTGTATTCCAAGGCACTGAGGATATGATTGGAAAAATTGTTCGTGTGAAAATCACAAAAGCAGGCTACCCGCATAATGAAGGACAATTTGTTCGAGTAATGGATGATCATGCTGACGTGGAAGAAGAGAAAGCGATCATTTAATTTTTCCATAACTGTCGAGAATGCATCTGAATTTACGAAAGTGGTTAGACATTCCTGACAGTTTTTTTGTTATGAAAATGGTTTTTGGTTATCATAATAGGGAAAATGGTCAATTTAGTGTCAATCTTACTTTGATGAAGATTGCAAGTGACTATTATTAAGCAGTGATGATTTAAAAGTATGTCCAGTAATTGGTTTTCCCTTGAGGCAACAAAAATGGCTTGATTTGAATTCGAAATATAAATGGTTAGACAATTCATTATATTAATACTTTATAAAAGTCCAAATACTCGGGTGAATTACAGTTGACCTTGTTTCACTGTTATATTATAATTTGAAGGTACATGGTTTTCCATGTTCGGTGTTAGTGTGTTGTGTTCGGAGGGAGGGAAAGAGAATGTCTAAAACCGTCGTTCGTAAAAACGAATCGCTTGAAGATGCTCTTCGTCGCTTTAAACGTACTGTATCTAAATCAGGTACGATTCAAGAAGCTAGAAAGCGCGAATTCTACGAAAAACCTAGTGTAAGACGCAAGAAAAAGTCAGAAGCTGCTAGAAAACGTAAGTGGTAAGAGAGGGTGTATGTAATTGAGTCTTCTCGAGCGTTTAAATAATGATATGAAACAAGCGATGAAAAACAAAGAAAAAGAAAAACTCTCAGTTATTCGGATGGTTAAAGCTTCTATTCAAAACGAAGTGATCAAGAATGGTCATGACCTATCTGAAGATGAGGAGCTAACTGTCCTTTCTCGCGAAGTAAAACAACGCAAGGACTCCCTCCATGAATTTGAAAAGGCAGGACGCGAGGACCTTGCCGATAAAATTCGCACTGAATTACAGCATGTTGAATTCTATTTGCCTAAACAGTTAACAGAAGAAGAAATTTCAGATATTGTCAAACAAACAATTGCTGAAACAAATGCTTCAAGTAAAGCTGAGATGGGTAAAGTGATGGCTGCTATCATGCCTAAAGTAAAAGGGAAAGCAGATGGGTCACTTATTAATAAACTTGTACAACAACACCTTTCATAATTAATGTTTTATCAGGCCGTAAGCAGAAATGCTTACGGTTTTTCATTATACTTAAAGAAAGCATTCCTGTATTAAAGCAAAATGAGGTTTGAACAAAAAAAGCCCTCTTGGTATGATACGAGGTGTCCAGTCGACAGGACCCTTAATTTGACCAAGGAGGACTTCAAATGAAGTATAAACA
>NZ_JBHKFI010000029.1:0-41763 GCF_042263505.1 Cytobacillus sp. Hz8
CCGACACTATAACCATACTAGATACCAATGGAACCTAAAAAAGATGACTCCTGTACAGTACAGGAATCATCTTTTACAGATAGCCTAGGCCTTTTTTTTAAATGTCCTTTACAAAGGGTACACTTTACTTGAAGGATGCCTTTTTTCCCTATCTTTTTATGAGCATAGATAATTTTTTTAATCCTCTTTCCAACTCCGCTAAGGATACATAGGAATACGATATTCGGAGATGCTGCTGATCATTTTGATCATAAAGACTTCCCGGATTAAGCAGGATTCCTTCAGAAAGCGCCACATCAAATAATTTTCGTGTAGAAATTTTGGTCTTTAATTGGAGCCAAATATAAAATCCGCCTTTAGGAATCTTCCAGCTGGCGATGTCAGAGAAATATTGCTTCAGAATTTGGATTGTATAATCTCGGCGAAATTTAAGTTCCCTTCTTACCTGACACAAATGCTCCTCATACAATCCACTATCCATCCACTTCTTCACCATCAATTGGGAAAGAGAACTGGAACCATAATCCGTTTGCATTTTAATATCCGCAAGGCGATTAATAACTGGTTCAGGACCAACAAGCCAGCCAATTCGTAATCCCGGACTTAATGTCTTGGATATACTTCCTATATAAAGCACATTGCCTTGTTGGTCCTGAGCCTTTATCGGTTGGGGAGGCGGGGTCTCAAGCCATAACTCACCATATACATCATCCTCAATAATCGGAAGGGACTCCTTTTGACTGATTGCTAATAATTCCTGCCGTTTCGCATCCGTCATTAACGTCCCCGTTGGATTATGAAAGGTGGGAATGGTATATAATAATACCCCATCATGCTGCCGCTTTAACCGACCAATGGAATCTGTCTTGATCCCGTCTTGATCAAGCGGAAGCCCAAACAAATTCATCCCTGCCGATTGAAAAACATGAACAGAATTTAAATAGGAAGGCGTTTCATGTAAAATGACCGATCCTCGCTTTAATAAACCAATGGAAATAAGCTGCAATGCTTGAATCGCTCCTGAAACAATTAAAATGGAATCAGGTGAAACTTTAATGCCTTTTCTATTTAAAAATAAACTAATCGTCTGCCGGAGATGAATGCTCCCCTTCGGTTCTTCGTACCCGAGTGTCAGATTCTCCATTGGCCCCAACTGTAACATTTTTTTCATTACTTTATTGGGCAGTAATTCCGGAGAAAGTTCTCCTGTGCCAAGGCGGATAATAGAAGGATTGGCCTCTGCTTGATTAATTTTTTGAATCATGGTTTTATTCGGCTCATGAATTCCCGAATGCACATAATCAATCCAATTAGGCGGTGGTGTGGAAGCAAGCTGACTCCATGTGTTATTCATCACTTTAGTTCCACTTCCCACCCTTGTTTGAATAAAACCATCTGCTGCTAATTCCTCAAGCGCGGTGACGATTGTACTTCGGTTGACGGCAAATTGTTTGGCTAGCTCCCTTTGTGAAGGAAGTTTCGTTCCAACGGTCCACTCCCCATTTAAAATCTTCCCCTTTAAATATTGATAGATTTGCAGATGGAGCGGAATGGATGAGTATTTTTGGGGCTTCCATTCATTTTCAAACATATACTTCCTCCACTTTTTCTTTTTATTGTAACAAATTGGTTGGTTCATTTTCCATCCAATTGGTTGGAGACATCAAGGAAAACCTTCGATATTCTAAATAGGTATTGGAGGGGAGAATTTGTGGAACCATTTTTACATGGATTTATGCTCGCATTCGGTTTAATTCTACCATTGGGCGTGCAAAATATTTTCATTTTTAATCAAGGGGCAACACATAAGAGGCTTTCTAATGCCCTACCTGCCATTTTAACTGCAGGAGTATGCGATACGATCCTGATTATTGTCGCAGTTGCTGGCATATCAATCATTTTTTATCAATTTAGCGATTTGAGAACTATTTTAATTTTGATTGGCTTCCTTTTCTTAAGCTACATGGGATGGCTGATGTGGAAGAATTCTTCGCAAGGAAAGGCCAATCAAGAATCACAATTCTTTTCTGCAAAACGGCAAATCTTATTTGCCGCATCCGTCTCCTTGCTTAATCCCCATGCAATATTGGATACAATCGGAGTCATTGGTACAAGTTCAATGGTCTATACGGGGATAGAAAAATGGATATTCACAGGTGCTTGTGTCCTTGTTTCATGGATTTGGTTTTTATCATTAGCGATTGTCGGAAAGAAAATTGGTCAAATTGATACCAATGGAAAGTTATTATTTTGGATGAATCGAGCTTCTGCCATGATTATATGGGGAATAGCGATTTATATGGGAATTCAATTTTTCCATATGGAGAACTAGATAGTATAATAGGTTTTTACTTTGATTAACTGAAGAATTCAAAAGAAGTATATCAATCTTTTCAAAAAAAGAGGACTCGCTAGATAACGGATTCCGTAACTATCGCAAAACGTCAATTTACACAGGAAATGCAAACCCAAATGTAATCCTTTTTGCACTAGAAAATGTAGGACAAATGGTAAGGTTAGAGAAATTAAAAAGCATTAGAAATAGCAAGGGTTTATACCCTTGCTATTTCTGCTTTCAATGGCTAATTTTTCGGATTGCGAATGACGAATTATGCTCATTAAGAAGTTTACAAACCATTTTCGTCTCCTCCTTATCGATTTCGTGCAGGTATGAGAATTCATAGGCGGAGAATTTCCTGCTAATGTATATAGAGGAAGCTTAAAAAGAAGATATAAGCGGAGATATTCCGATTAACTGCTCTAAATAAGACAAAATTCAAAGTTTTGGATAATATAAACGGAAAAACTCCCCTTATTTTTAAGGAAATATGGGTATTTCCCAATTTAAAAGGAATTTTACCGTTTATTTTTCATACACAGTAAAATCAACATTCAGTTATAACAGAGGCTAACCTTAAATTTAAAAAAAACAATATTTTTCTGTATATCAATTGGCAAGTAAAAATGTAGGGGTACACTGGATATTGTACCCTACATTTTAATATACAAATTGCCCTACAAATTCACCTAAAATAATGATCGAAATCCCCTTATATCAACAAAAATAGACCTACAAATTACCATACAATTTGTAGGTCATTTTGCATTACATTTTTAATGTTTGCGATAGTTAACGGAACCCGTTATTCGATAGGAGTCCTCTTTAAACTTTTATAGAATGTAGACTAATTAATGTAATCAATATCTGTAATCACAGACTTATTAAATACAAATTTACCATCTTGTTTTATGATTGAGTGAACAGCCGTAGAAATGTTGTTGGAGTAAACATAGCCTTCAGCAACATTTGTCGCCGTCGCTTTTGTTTTTACTTCAACAATGACCTCTTTATCCGTCATACTTATAAATTTAATATTTTGAATCTCATAGTTGAGGTCCACATTTTTAAATAATTCTTCCATCTCCGCAATTAATTGCGAATCATTTCTTCTCTCTTTGACAATGTCTTTCAAGTATTCATTCATATTTTCTTCTGCAGTATTTTTTGTATTCCTTTTTATTAATTCAGTAATAGCAAGTTCATCTGCTTTAATTTGACTTGGACTCTTCTTCTGAGCAAGCTGCATATCAATCTTACTGCCATCTTTCACTAATACAAGGCCAACACCAGGAGCAAAGTAATAAGTGCTTCCAGACTGTAATTCTTGGAGCTCGATACAATTTTTAAACGTTCCGGCTATTGTTTTAACCGTTTTTGTTAGAGAAATGATTTTCGTCGTTGCATTTGAGTAAGTTACCTTTTTTCCTACATATAATGGGTAATTTAACCATTCAAAGGTTTGTCCACCCTCTTTTTCTTCTAGAGCATAATTCGTTTCTCTTTCAGAAAGAACTTCTGTTTTTCCATCTCTCGTTTTCCATACATTCCAACCGGATTTTTGATAAGAATATTTGAGGCTGATAATTCCGTCCTGAGCAACTTCATAAGTATATATTTGCGATTTGTCCATTAAAAATGATATTTTTTTCGTGAGTTTTAAATGCTTTGTAGCAACATAGCTTTTCTTCTTGTTAAAATAGATTTCGGACCAACCACTTTTGGTTCTAAACATTTACGATGCTCCCTTTTTTTAGCGTTGCTACCGTTTTAGATTTTGAAGAAGCACTTGCTTTAATACTTGTACTACTCACCTTTACAATTCCAGAGTAAACGGTCGCAGCCTTTGTTTCCGTCACACTTGGTGATAGAATACTAGCGACAATGGCTAAGGCAATTAAGATTTTGAACAAATAAGACTTTTTCATAAGGTTTCCCCCAAATTATGTTTTGTTTTTCCTATAACCACTAATCAAATAAAGGAAATTAAGCCATATATTACCATACAAAAGTATTTTATAGTATTTGAACACTATTAATCAAGAAGATTCAAATAAATTTAGATTACTTATAGATTCATAGAAATGCTCGTTTCCTTATTGGTTTCTATTTGTTTAGTGTTTAACAAAATCACCTACTGAACTGAATTAGAAAAATATTCTTATTTATTGTATCTAGGATAATAAAAGCAAAATCTCCTCAAATTAATTTTGAAGGAGATTTTTTATTGGTTATAAATTTTCTCTTAGACCTTTACTTCTTATAATAGATATATACTTTTTTTCATACACTTAAGTTAGAAAAAACATGACAAATAATCGCGCATCAACTCAAACAAAATTACAAATCAAAAATTGCATTCAACACAAAAAGTAAGATCACTATAAAAACGCAAATGCTTACAATTATTGCTCCAATTCTGCTAACGTTTTCTTCTTCTTTTTTCTGTTGTTTAATCTTTCTATATAGGCTTTGCACCTTTTTTTGTTTCAAATTCTTATTTTGTTCATCCTCGCTCATTGAACTCTCACCCTTTTAGAATCAATGGTAAAATGATTATCTTCTATAAACAATTTTACCATAAAGAAATCATTTCCAGTTGAAGCAAACAGCTTTAGAATATCATAGCTAAGTGAAGCAGAGGAACGTCCCCTCGCTTCCTTTATATGATTATAAATTTTTCGTTAAATTATTTTTTCACAGTTCAAATAATGGAAATAAAGTTATACAATTTACAATATACACCATAATGAATTATATAAAGAATCCAAAGATGAAGGACGATATGAAATGAACAATACTTCTAAAAATCAGTTAAAAAGGTTAATAGAAATTTTATTGGTTTCAACCAAACTCGGATTAACTTCATTTGGTGGCCCCATTGCTCATTTAGGATACTTTCATCATGAATACATTCGGAAAAGAAAATGGTTAGATGAGCAAAGCTATGCGGATCTTATCGCCCTTTGTCAGTTCCTGCCTGGACCAGCTAGTAGTCAAGTCGGCATTGGTTTAGGAGTCATGCGTGCTGGAGTATTAGGTGGAATATTAGCATTTATTGGTTTCACCCTTCCCTCATGTTTAGCTCTTAGTTTGTTTGCTCTTATTCTAAAAGGGATGAACATAAATAACGCAGGATGGATACATGGACTTAAGATTGTCGCGGTTGTTGTAATAGCTCAAGCCATTATTGGAATGGCTCAACAATTAACTCCAGATTTAAAAAGAAAATTGATTGCTCTTTTGGCCCTTGTTGGAACTCTACTATGGCAAACAACCTATGCTCAAGTTGTTATCATTCTTATTTCTGCCCTTTTTGGCTATTTATTCTTCAAGAAATCTGAAACCGAGGAAACTATCTCCCTGCAGGTCCCTATTTCACGTCGATTTGCCCTATTTTGCTTAGCCCTTTTCTTTGGCTTACTTTTTGTGCTTCCTATTCTTAGAGAAATTACCTCCGATAAATGGCTTGCTCTTTTTGATCGTTTCTATCGTTCTGGCTCCCTTGTTTTTGGCGGCGGGCATGTTGTTCTTCCTTTACTTGAACGTGAATTTGTTCCAACAGGATGGATAACGAAAGAAAACTTCTTAGCTGGTTATGGTGCAGCCCAAGCAGTACCCGGTCCGCTTTTTACATTTGCATCTTATTTGGGCACCTTAATAAATGGATGGAAAGGCGGACTTTTAGCGACTATAGCTATTTTTCTGCCAGCTTTTCTGTTGATAATAGGTACCCTGCCATTTTGGGATTCTCTACGAAAGAAACCGAAAGTCAGAGGAGCCTTATTAGGAGTCAATGCGGCAGTAGTTGGAATCCTAATATCCTCCTTTTATTCACCAATCTGGATAAGCTCTATTATGTCACCTCTTGACTTTGCTTTAGGTTCCATTCTATTCACTTTACTTGTATATTGGAAACTTCCTCCGTGGATTATTGTACTTTTAGGAGCACTTGGCGGCTCACTTACAACTTTTCTATAATCGTTCTTCAGCAATTAATCCTTTTTCCTGAGTAAAAAAATAGTGGTTGGATATATAATAGGAAAAATTCGTATGAGCTAAACATTGAGAAAGAAGCATTGGAAGAAGTAAAAACCCCATAAAGGAAATCAGCTATTTCCAATGGGGATAGCTGGTTTTAAAAATAAATAAAAAATCCAGTTGATAGTCAGTCTACTTTGTGTTACGATATACCTGTAGTAAGTTACACTAGATACCAATATCACTGAATAGTGAGGTTGCAAAAATATTTTTAAGAAGAGTAGTTGACACTCCAACTACTCAGTGTTACAGTATACATGTAATAAGTAATACTAAATAGTGTGATTTTCCAAAAGCTACTCAGTAAAAATTTTCCTTAATACTAAGTTATACTGAATATAAGTCAGACAAAATAGAGGAGGCTCTGAACATGGAAAATTTAACTGAAATGCTGAAGGGTTCACTCGAAGGCTGCGTGCTGGAAATCATCAGCCGCCATGAAACCTATGGCTACGAGATTACCCGTCGCCTAAACGAACTTGGGTTTACCGAGGTCGTGGAAGGGACGGTATACACCATCCTTGTGCGACTTGAAAAGAAAAAATTGGTGAACATCGAAAAGAAACCGTCAGACATGGGGCCGCCCCGCAAGTTTTACTCACTTAATGAGGCTGGCCGCCAGGAACTTGAATTATTTTGGAAAAAATGGGATTTTCTATCATCAAAAATCAACGTCTTAAAGTCAATCTAGCTTCATAAAATATTCCGTCCGATATTTTTGGAGTGTCTTGTTCAGCTTTATAAAAAAGGAGGAAAAATAACATGATGGAAATGTTTAAAAAAATGATTGGTGATAAAAAAGAATACAAGATGATGATGGCACGGGTTGAAGCCCTGCCAGAGGACTACCGGTTTGTATTTAAGAAAATTCAAAACTACATGTGGAATTTCGCAGCGGGCAACGGGATGGATATGCTACACATGCAGTATGAATTAATCGAGTTGTTCGAAGTCGGTGCGGCGGAAGGCAGACAAGTGCTAGAAATCACTGGGGACGACGTGGCGTCCTTTGCCGACGAACTGGTGGCAAACGCTAAAACCTATGTTGCCAAGTATCGTGAAGATTTGAATCAGAGTATCATGAAACGATTGGGAAAAAAATAAATTCAATAGATAATACCGACTGAATAGCTGGTTACAAATGTGAATTGCCACCATTGTTATTCAGTTATATTTTCAACCTGGTAATAAGTTATACAGATTATCAGTAAGACTAAATAGATGGGTATAGGTAATCCAGCCCAGTATGATACTTTTTATACGGAATAAAATATATTTATTTACAAATTAATTTTTGTTAATAAAAAATAAAATTAAATAAATTTTATTGATTAGCATTTTAATATTATTGATTTATTATCAAATCAAACAAAAGGAAATAAGCTTGCACAGTATAAGGCAAATTGAAAGTAGGAGGAAAAAACATGAGCAATGCAGCGATTTCTGTAAAAGGATTAAAAAAATCCTTTAAAGACAAAGAAGTCTTAAAGGGGGTTGATTTTGAGGTGCGGCGTGGCGAAATTTTCGCATTGCTGGGTTCGAATGGAGCCGGAAAGACGACGACGGTCAACATCCTCTCGACGCTGATGAAGCCCGATGGCGGTGAAGCAGGTATTTGCGGCTTTGACGTCCAACGTCAACCGGATCATGTTCGCCAAAGCATCAGCCTAACAGGGCAGTTCGCAGCTTTAGACGGCATGCTCACCGGGCGGGAAAACCTGATAATGATTGCCAAGTTGTGGGGAGTTTCCAATCCCGCTCAAGTCGCCAACAATCTGCTGGCAAGATTCAGCCTGACCGATGCGGCCAACCGCCGGGCGGACCAGTATTCCGGTGGAATGAAGCGCCGGCTTGACATCGCCATGAGCCTGATTGGGACGCCAGCTGTTATTTTTCTCGACGAACCGACGACAGGTCTTGACCCCGAAGCGCGGCTTGAAGTCTGGAATACCATCAAGGAGCTTGCCGGCGGCGGCACGACCATCTTGCTAACGACCCAGCACCTGGAGGAAGCCGAACAACTGGCGGACCGTATCGCCATCCTGCATGGCGGAAAAATCATCACGACCGGTACCCTAACCGAACTAAAAAAGATGTTCCCGCCAGCGAAAGTGGAGTACATCGAGAAGCAGCCGACATTGGAGGAAATTTTTCTCGCGATCATCGGCAAAAAGGAGGAAATCTAAATGAAAAGCAAAACAGGGGTATTACTAGGGCGTTTAATGCGCAACATCATGCGCAGCCCGGATACGATTATCACGGTGGCAATTACGCCGATTATGATGATGTTGCTGTTTGTCTATGTATTTGGCGGCGCCATAGAGACAGGCACTGACAACTACGTCAATTATTTATTGCCGGGAATCTTGCTGATGGCTATCGCATCCGGCGTCGCTTACACTTCCGTGCGGCTGTTTACGGATGTAAAGAGCGGGCTGATGGCGCGTTTCATTACCATGCCCATCAAACGCTCGTCAATATTGTGGGCTCATGTGTTGACCTCGCTTGTTTCCAATGCACTTACTGTTGTCGTGGTTATCCTTGTCGCTCTCTTGATGGGCTTCCGTTCCAGCGCTGATATCCTGGATTGGCTCGCGGTAACTGGGATTCTCGGGCTGTTTACGCTGGCACTGACATGGCTTGCGATCATTCCCGGATTGACAGCAGGGTCTATGGAAGGGGCGACAGCCTACTCGTACCCGCTGATTTTCCTGCCGTTTATCAGTTCGGCCTTTGTTCCCACCGAAACCATGCCTAAAATTGTCCGTGTGTTCGCTGAGAACCAGCCCGTGACTTCAATCGTAAATGCGATTCGTGCTCTCTTGTATGAAGGGTCTGTTGGCAACGGTATCTGGACCGCGCTTGCTTGGTGCGTCGGCATCATGGTCATCGCTTACTTCTTCGCCAGTAAAGCATTTAAACGCCAGTTAGGGTAAGTACTGCACTATGGGATTAGCCATATCAATAGTCAGCCGTTGCGATGAATTCATTTGCTATCACATGGAAGGCTGCTTAAATACAGGGGCAACCATCGACGAAATGATGAAAACTCTCAAAATTAGTGTGATTGGTAACGGCTCGATCTCTTAACCCAACGCGCGGTTTGCCATGCATGCTTTAGAAGAATTAACAGCGGGTAGTGCTCTTTCGCAGGAGGAGAAATGAAAAGAATAAAGCCCATCGACATAATTGGCAGTAAAAGAGTCGATTCCGAAGCAAAACCGCTTTAGTAACCAACGTCATTAACTTAAGGAACTATGGATTACATTTCAGTTGGAATGTGATCCATAGTTTTTTACTAAGTATAATTACAAATTTGGATAGTGAAGGATCACATAGTTATGTCTGGAATAAGTATTCTGAAATAGACACGACAGAACTTGAAATTACTAGATTGACATATGACTTAATGTAACTTTGGGGATTTCAACGATTTTTCCAACACTGTTCTGATAACAATTTTGATAATATTTATTTGATTTAACTTAGTCTCAATTATATCCTTATCTTAGCTCTATTCTATACTTTCTGTAAGCGCAAATAATTTCTTAATATTTTCTTCCCTATAAGAATCCGCCTAATAATTTGTTTCATTGATAAGCATGGGTTTCGCCAATAACAAATCTTATTAGCAATATGGTCAAATTCCATTTTCTCCACTTCTATGAAGAATCGGTATTTTATTTTTACATCATTAACATTTTTCCACTAACCTTAATCCATGTTTCAAGCAAAGAGTTTATGGTATTAATTTTCTTAAAAAGCAGTAATGTCTATTGAAAGAAAAATCTTGTTCAAAGGATAACTTAACGTTTATTGGGCCTCAAGTTTTCTTAACTTAATTAATATTGACTCTATTTTTCCTTTGAAATATCTGCACAAATTCTTCAGATCTTTAGAGTAAAATAATTGTATATTAACTGATTGAAAATAGGTGAATCTTTTGAAGAAACTTTCCGTTAAGCTTGGAATATTGTTCTTTTTAATTATTTTTGGATTAATTACATTTATGTTTTTCTTTTTGCATGAAGGAATTGTGGAATCAAGGGTTGAAGAAGAGCTCTTTTCCCTCCAATCAAGAGGAAATTCACACAGAGCAATCCTCGAAAAGCATTTTAATAAAGATATAATCGATCATGTCGTTTTAATGGAATCAGAATCGAATACGGATGTTGTAATTACGGACAAGAATAGAAAGGTTTTGGCCTCTTCAGCTCCTAGCAGTACTTTTAATAATTATTTAAAATCACCTGTTTCAAATTTGCCTAGAGATGGAGAAATTGTTGAAGATAAATGGGATAAAGAACCTTTCATTTCTACAGTTAGCCCTATAGAAAAAAATGGCAAACTAGTTGGTTTAGTCTATATGTTTCAAGATACAGCTTCGGTTCATTCTTTAATAAATAGATTAAATGAACATTTTGTATTATCAGGTTGGATTTCTGTCATTCTAACCTTTATTATTATCATCTTTCTTTCAAAAGGAATAACAAAGCCTTTAATAAAGATGAAAGAGGCCACTTCACAAATTAGTAAAGGACATTTTGATGTAATTTTACCAAAAACATCTGATGATGAATTAGGTGATTTGGCAAAATCCATTGAATTACTGGCTTCCAACTTAAATTATTTAACAGAAGAACGAAATGAATTTCTTGCAAGTATTTCGCATGAACTTCGTACCCCTCTAACTTATATAAAGGGGTATGCAGATATCCTTCATAAACGAGAATTGCCGATTGAAGCACAAAAAAAATATTTAGAAATCATTGTGGACGAAACAAACAGACTCTCTGATTTAATTAAAGAACTATTTGAATTAGCTAAATATGATAAAAATTCCTTTGAGATACAAAAAGAACCAATTGATTTAAATCAATTTTTTAAAAAGATCGAGCAAAAGCTCTCTCCTGCTTTTATAGAAAAAAATATGAACCTCAGTGCATATTGCCCACCCAATCTTGTAATAAAAGCTGATTCTCATAGACTGGAACAAATTTTATTTAACTTATTAGACAATTCTATGAAATATTCCCAAAATGGAGCTCAAGTCTTTTTGAAAGCTTGGAAAAGCAAAGATTTAATCCATATTATTGTTCGAGATAACGGAAAAGGAATTCCGGATAAAGATCTCCCACATATATTTAATCGATTTTACCGTGTAGATAAATCTCGAACAAGAACTCTTGGGGGAACAGGTCTTGGTTTAGCTATAGTCAAAGAGTTAGTTCAAGCACATGGAGCAGAAATACTTGTTAAAAGCAAAGAAAATATTGGGACTGAATTTGAATTAATTTTTAGAGGTGACTGACTATGAAGAATATTTTACTAGTTGATGATGAAATAATGATGCTCGATTTATTAGCCATATATTTATCTCCATTAGGATATAACTGCATAAAAAAGGAATCAGCAAAAGATGCCATAAAATATTTGGAATCCCATACTGTTGACCTAATATTATTAGATATTATGATGCCCGAAATGAATGGATGGGAAGCATGTCAGACCATTAGAAAGAATTGGGATACTCCTATTATAATGCTCACTGCAATGAGTGACAAAACAGATATAGTCAAGGGTTTAAATTTTGGAGCAGACGACTATGTTTCAAAACCTTTTGATGAAGAAGAACTGATTGCTCGAATTGAAGCAGTGTTACGAAGACATAAAACTGAATCGGGAAAAATATCTTTTAAAGGTCTTCTTCTCGAACAAGACTCCTATCAATTACTGTATAATGGAAAAGAAATTTCGCTAACTCCTAAAGAATTTGGAATGATGAGTTTATTCTTAAATAATCAAAATAAAGTATTTACAAGAGAGCATTTAATCACTTCTATATGGGGATACGAGGTTTCAACCGAGGACAGAACCATTGATTCTCATGTTAGAAATTTACGTGAAAAGCTAAGAAAATCTGGCTTTCCTGCAGATGAATACTTACTTACAGTATGGGGCATTGGATATAAATGGGCTGGAACCATATCATAAGTAAATGTGGTTTTCCCTGATATTAATACTCTAAGATAAAATTAGGGTATCCTATTTTAAATAAGGAAGGGGTATAATCATTTTAAATCAAAAAATAGAGGCCTAAATTAGCCCTGTTTAATCAGGATGTTTATAGGCCTCGAAGTATTTATTTATATAAAAAAACCTTCAGGTTGCCTTTCCTATCAAGGGTGGCAAGTAAAACGTTTTTTACCTCAGTTTGATATAACCTTTCTAAACTGGAATCCACCCAGCCTTCGTCCTTATGTATTTGATTTAATTCCTTATAATCAATTTTACCTTCCTTAATAATGATCCTTGGCAAATCGAAAAGCTCTGTTTCCATTTGGAAGGATGATGGTGAAATTGGCACGTATTTTGGATCCAAAAAGACGGAAATTTTACCATCTGGTTCCCATAGTGCTAATGCTACTTTTTTTACATCTTCTACCTTTTCTTCACGTAATTCTTCTAATAAGACATCAATTGATATTTTTGCTTTTTTTAATCCTTTATTAATGATTTCTCCATCTTGAACCACTTTAATTGGTGCACTGTTTAATAGCCTTCTAACCCGAGGCCATTTTAGGATACTAAATATTCCAACCAGATATAGGATAACCAATACACTTGTTGTAATGACGGACCCTTTAAGCCCAAGATGTTCGTCAGACAATGGATGGGCAATAATGTTTCCAATTACTAAAGTAATAACAAAATCAAGGAGTCTTAATTGAGAGATGGCACGTTGTCCTAAGACCTTGGCAACAATCACCAAAAAGAAAAAAGCAACAATAGCCCTAAGAATCCAATCAATAGCGGTAAGTGATTCCTGGTTTTGAAAAAAATCCATGTAAAACACATCCTTTATCCCAAAAAGCTACCATATAGTTTAACTCTGATTTTATTTTAGTAACCAACATTCAATGCTAATTTTTAAATAAATGGAATAAAGCAGAAAAAATACTCTGTGAATTATCGGGGCTTAAGTTGAAGAAGCTGATAAATAATATTCCTTTAATGGACATTACAATAACCTCATTTAGATACGTTGCGGTGAACCTTATCATAAATAGAACGAAAACACAAAAAAGAAGGAGGTTAAAATGATAAATAAATTAACTTCCTTCTTATATTTAATCTAAGATCTTATTTGATTGCCTTTATTTTTGCTATCGCTCCTTTATCTGCATCATTAAATTGGTGTGTGACAATGGAATAGGTCCCTTCCTCTTTCAAAGTAAATTCAACGACAGCTCCTCCACTTGCAGGTAAAAGTACTGTTTGTAATCCCTTCATACGATTATAAGGATTACCATCGATATAAACATCATCGAATACAGTTCCTACGACATGAAATGAACTAGTATGATTGGGACCAACATTGTCTACATAAAGTCTAACTTTATCCCCTACTTTTGCGGTTAATGGTTTCTCCTTTAGAGTAAAGGTATCACCATTCGTATTTTGATCACCTTTTTTCAATGCCTTCGTTGAAAATACCACTTGGCTTGGTTCCCCATCTCTCATATTCTGAAAATCGCCTTCCTTATACCATTCATTTTGAATAATGACAAACTCTTTATCTACTTCAGAATCAGTTGGATAGCCATTTTTGGGTTTTACAATAATGACACCGCCCATACCATTTGCAATATGGCCTAAAGTAGGATGTGAACCACAATGATACATAAACACCCCTGGATTACTTGCCGTATAGGTATAGTTTCCTTCATGATTAGGATTAACCTCTGAAAACTTTTTATCAGGTGCAGCATGTACGGCATGAAAATCCATACTATGAGATCTGGTAGGGTCCATATTTTTTAATTTAAAGTGAATAGTATCCCCTTCGTTAACAACTACTAATGGTCCAGGCGCTTCTCCATTATACGTCCAAGCATTATAAGTTAATGTTTTAGTTATGTTGATATTCGTTACTTGGGCTGTCATTTCAACATACACATCAGTACCATTTTTCGTTAATTTTATAGGCGTAGGTTTTTGGTTAATTTTTTGCTTTGTTACTTTTTTTGCATCAGAAATAGCAACATGGTCCTGGTTATTCTTCCCTCCCACTGAACAACCAGCCAAAGCTAAAGAAATAATACTGGCCAAAATTAAATTTTTAGACAATTTATTGTTGAACATAACCAACTCTCCTAAACATTTAAATCTTTACCTTAGCATAGCCTTCTCTATATGGAGAAAGTTCAATTGTAGATTGCAGATTTAGGCATGGATAATTCATCATATTATGTGTCATGACAAATTTGATTTGTTTTTCATTTTGTAAAGCCACGACCACATTACAATGACTAAGCCCTTTACTGTCCGGGTCACAGTTATCATCAGTCAAAACCTTTGCTTTTACTGGAGATGATAAACTGCCACTCTTGATTTTTACTATATATGTTCCTTTCTTCCCATTTTCCTGCCAATTAAATTGTTCTGAGTTAAAGGTCTGTTTGGCTTCCTCTTTGCTATTGTTTTTACTATTATTGAGTAAAAGTACCCCTCCTGCCAAAATGATAAGAACGAATACTGTTGTATAAATTAATAGACCTTTTTTCATTTTGATCCCCCTCGTAAAATAATATTGTTTATATGGGAGTAGATAATTTAAATTAAAAATTACTGCTATTATCTTACTTTAAAAATATGCAGAATCTATAGAGATAGTGTTGCAAAATAATGAAGGAGAAAAAATAGAAAGTATAATCTGCGCTGTAACAAAAAATGAACCTTCAACCGAATGAAAAATATTTTTGAGGATGTTGCCAAGGTAGTAAAAAAAGGATAAAAGCATCTTAACGGGTTCCGTTAACTATCGCAAACATTAAAAATGTAATGCAAAATGACCTACAAATTGTAGGGTAATTTGTAGGTCTATTTTTGTTGATATAAGGGGATTTCGATCATTATTTTTGGAGAATTTGTATATTAAAATGTAGGAGTACAATATCCAGTGTACCCCAGCAAAATACACGACATTTTTACTTGCAAATGGATCTACAGAAAAATATTGTTTTTTTTAATTTAAGGTTAGCCTCTGTTATAACTGAATGTTGATTTTACTGTGTATGAAAAATAAACGGTAAAATTCCGTCTAAATTGGGAAATACCCATATTTTCTTAAAAATAAGGGGAGTTTTTCCGTTTACATTATCCAAATCTTTGTATTTTGTCTTATTTAGAGCAGTTAAGCGGAATATCTCCGCTTATATCTGCTTCTTTAGCTTCCTCTCTATACATTAGCAGGAAATTCTCCGCCTATGAATTCTCATACCTACACGAAATCGATAAGGAGAAGGCGAAAATGGTTTGTAAACTTCTTAATGAGCATAATTCGCAATCCGAAGAATTAGCCATTAAAAGCAGAAATAGCAAAGGTATAAACCCTTGCTTATTTCTAATGTTTTTTAATCTCTCTAACCTTACCAGTTGTCCTACATTTTCTAGTGCAAAAAGGATTACATTTTGGTTTGCATTTTCCTGTGTAAATTGACGTTTGGCGATAGTTACGGAACCCGTTAGAAGCATCTATCCTTTTTTTATAATAAGGGGACATTACATTTAATTGAAAGTTTTATAATTAATCCCCTGACTGTTAATATTAGTAACCCATTTTTCTTTATTTCTTCGGGAAAAACACTGTCACGTTCGTTCCAACATTTAATTCACTATTAATAATGATCTCTCCATTATGGGCATCAACCAGTGCTTTTACTATGGAAAGCCCGATTCCTATTCCACCTGTTTTTCTATCCCTCGATTTATCTCCTCGATAAAACCTTTCATATAGATATGGAAGATCCTCTTCACTAATTCCGATCCCCTGATCTCTTACAGTGAACCCGATATAATCAGCCTTTTCAATAACCTTAATCTCAACCTTTTTTTCTGCTGGTGTATATTTCAAGGCATTATTAATAATGTTTGTTAAAATCTGTATAACACGATCATGGTCTGCTCTAAACCAATATTTTTTGTCAGTATTTGCTATGATTAAATTTACATCTTTTTCACGAAAGGCAGATTCAAACTGTACTTTCATAAAAGAAATAATATTAGTAGCTTCGATTTCTGTTTTATGAAGTTTTATTTGCGGATTTTCTGCTGCAAGTAGTTTTTCCAATTCGTTCACAAGTCTTACAAGACGCATTAACTCATCATGACTTTGCTGTAATCTTTGTGAAGTTGGTTCCCAAATTCCGTCCTGATAGGCTTCAATTTGGCTTCTTAATGTTGAAAGTGGTGTTCTTAATTCATGAGCAAGATCAGCTGTAAACTGTGTTCTAAGTTCTTCCTCTTTCGCTAGAGATAAAGCAAGTTGGTTAAAAGACGTTCCAAGTGGTTTTAATTCTTCAGTCAATTCTTCAACAGGGATTCTTGTTTGCCATTTATGTGTCTGCAAATCATCAACAGATTTTGAAAGCTTACTAAAACCAGATGATAATCGTTTTGAAATTAACATACTAAAAATAAATGAGAGGATCAGTATCATAATCGCTACCAAAAATATATTTTGTTTGATTGTGCGAAGAAAGGAAAAATCCTCTCCAAGAAGATTGTTCGGATAATATACCTTCACTTGACCTATAAACTTTTTTTCAATAGTCAAATCATAAGTATGAGATTGATAGTCGCTCATTATATTTTCAGGTTCCCCACTCATACTTTCCATCATTCCAAACATCATGGTTGAATCTGCAACCAGCTTCCCATTTTCATTATAAATTTTATAAAACAATTTTTCCGTCATTGCTTGTTCATGCATTAACCCTAATATTTGGTTACTAATAAGATTTTTCGATTCTTTATATTCCCGCTTTGCATCTTCTTTAATCAGGCTTATATTTTTTTCTCTATTCTCTTGTAAATAATTAGTAAAATGATCCTCAAATCCCCACAGAATAGATACACTAGTAAGTAAGATTCCACAAAATGAAACTACTAGAAAATAAAATAAAATTCTAGAGCGCAACGTCTTCCGCATGTGGTTTTCCTCCAAATTTATATCCCATACCAAACACGGTCAAAATATATTCAGGGTGTCGAGTATCCGTTTCAATTTTTTTACGTAAATTTTTTATGTGGGTATCTATGCTTCTTTCATATCCTTCAAAATATACTCCATCTTCTTGACACTTTTCTAATAAATCTAAACGGCTATACACACGACCCGGAAAATTAGCCATTGTCAATAGAAGTTTATACTCTATAGGAGTTAACGATACCAACTGTCCCCTAATTTCAACTTCCTTTTTAAGAGGGTCAATCCTTAAATTTTCCTCATTAAATACAAATTGCTTTGAATGATTCATTTTTTTTACTCTTCTTAATATTGCTTTGGCTCTCACTACTACTTCTCTTGGACTAAATGGTTTAGTCACATAATCATCTGCACCAATCACCATTCCATTGATTAAATCATCCTCCGTTGATTTTGCAGTTAGCATGATGATTGGAACATCACTTTCCTTTCTAATAAGCCGGCAAACTTCTTCTCCTGATATATCCGGTAACATGAGATCTAAAATCATAATATCTGGTTTATTCTCTTTTTCCTTTTTTAAAGCGTCTATTCCATTCGAAGCTGTATGAATCTCCCATCCCTCTTTTTCGAAATAGGCTTTGAGGACTTCTAGAATTCCTTCTTCATCATCAACCATAAGAATTTTTATCATGGATTGATCACCCCTTAAAAGATATTTTATCATCTACAAAAAAGGAAAAAAGAATCTTCATAACTTCCACATAAGTTCCCCATAAATTCTTCATTCAATCACTATATTCTTTAATTAAGAAAGGAGATGCAAACAATGAAGAAAGTGGTAATTGGAATATTAAGCGCAACTTTTATTTTAGGAGCTGGCACTTTTGCTTTTGCTCAAACAAATAACGACGAAAAGGTACCTCAAACTTTTGAGCAAATGAAACCTTATATGGAGAAAATGCATCCTCAATTGTCTGAAAAAGAACAAAAAGACATGTTTAATGCATGTCATGGAAGTAACGATACAAAGCAAAATCAAAATACTAAAAATACAAGTTCAAAAAGTATGATGAGTAATTTATAGCAATGAGGTGGTATTATGATGGGTGGATTTGGATATAGTATGATGGGTTTTGGTTTACTAGCATGGTTATTTAATTTAGTGATAATTGGATTGGTTGTTTATTTCTCAGTAAAACTTGCTTTGAAAAATAATCAAAAGTGACCCATATATTTTTCAAATTTCCTACCTAATTGAAAAGAAAGAGTTAACTCTTTCTTTTCTCTGTTTAAGCATCAATATTTTTATAAATTCTCAGTTTTTTAATTTCCCTTTTTCCATTCCTTGCCGCCATCCTCACTAACTAAAAGGTTGTTCTCAAAGGCAACAACCGCCATTTTATCTGTTTTCTCAGGTTGGATAGAAAACTCCAGGCTGTTGCCAGTAATCCCAGTACAATGACTCCTCACTAGTCTTCATTTCTTTATTTTGGCTCCTAGTTAGACTTTTACTATTTTTTGATATTATAAAAGAAGATAAGATTCACCAAAATATAATTGAAAAAAGCGAAGAACTTGTGGACTTTTTATTGACTTTTATGTCTGAAAATAGGAGATTCAGATTATTTATATTAGTATTTTATAGTTTTATTCTTTGTCAGGGCCCATAGATATTTGTCTAAAAATTGAGCCCATTAACATGATATTTGTATCAATTTTCAGACCGGCACACTCTATATTCTTTATTGTTTCTCTATTGATATTAGCTCCCCAGAGCCTTACAGTTATTGGATTCAATATATCCATTACGACACCAACAACCTTATTCTCACTTCTCATATGTTCAAGCATATAAACTTTGCCTGATGGCTTACATACTCTTTTAAGCTCTTTTAATCCTTTGACAGGATCAGGTACGGAACAGAATACACATGTTGAGATAACTGAATCAAACGAGTGGTCTTCAAAAGGTAATTGCTGTATATCTGCTTCAATTAATTCAATAGGGAATGAATATTTTTCGCTCTGCACTTTATCTTTAGCGTGTTTGAGCATTCCTTGACTGAAATCAACCCCAGTCAAGGAATTAATTTCAGAAGGATAATAAGGAAGATTTGCCCCTGTTCCAATTCCCACTTCGAGTACTTTCCCGGATACCTTTGATAATAAATCTTTTCTCCATTGTTCTTTTATCATTCGATCCATAAGTTCATATATTCCAGATATACGATTATAGCGTCTTTTAATTTTTTCATTTAATAAATTATCCATGTCCATCACATTCCTATCTATATCCAAAAAATAGTATTAAACAGGATCAAAGAGCTTAATCCATTCAGGATTAGCTCTTTTAAATTATAAAATTTAGAATTTCTCAATTTTTATTTAACAGGGGATAATTCACTTTCTGTTACCCACTTATGATTTTTTACTTTCTCTCCATCTTTTCTGAAAAGTAGTATATCCAAAAAGTTTGCAGATTTTGTGCATAATACTTTATTTACCTTAAAAAGCTTAAAAATATTCATTTTAAAATTTATTTCATTTCTCTCTCGAAGCTAATAATAAAAAATGACTTCAGCCAAGGTTTACTGAAGTCACTTTTTATTATTTTGGCTGTTTTCGTATAGATTGTTGCTTTTATAACCGCAGCCTGAATACACTTCGCTTTCCGTGGGCGAGCGATGAGCCTCCTCGTCGCTACGTGCGGGGTCTCACCTTTCTCGCATTCCCACAGGAGTCTACGTGTATTCAGGCTGCTATGTCATTACTTTCTAATTAGTTAGCATAAATAACAACAAATTTTGAGAAAATAGCCATTATTTTTAATTATCCTATAGTCATCATCATTTCATTTTATCGCTCAGGTTGCCATTTTCGGAGGAATAATGTATTTCCTACAACAGATACTGAACTAAAGGCCATTGCACCTCCTGCAAGGATTGGATTTAGCAAGCCAATCGCTGCAACTGGTATAAGTACCACGTTATATGCAAAAGCCCAGAAAAGATTTTGACGAATCTTCCTCATAGTAGCTTTAGATAAACTGATGGTATCTGCTATTCCCATTAAATCTCCTCGCATTAAGGTAATGTCCGCTGCTTCCATTGCCACATCTGTACCGGTTCCAATCGCTATACCTACATCAGCTGCAGCCAGTGCAGGAGCATCATTAATACCATCTCCCACCATTGCAACTATTTTTCCTTCTTGCTTCAATTTTTCAACTTCAGCTGATTTATCCTCCGGAAGTACTTCAGCAAGAACTCGATCTACACCAACCTGATTAGCGATTGCTTCTGCTGTTAAACGATTGTCACCTGTAATCATTATAACTTCAATACCTTGTTTCTTAAGATTCTTAATTGCATCCGCGGATGATTCCTTAACAGTATCCGCAACCGCTATTATTCCTGCAAGCTGCTCATTAACAGCCATTAACATAGCAGTTTTTCCTTCACCTTCAAACTTTTCCATTTGGCTAATAACTGGATTTATTTCGATATTATGATTTAGCATTAACTTTTTATTTCCAATCAGCACTAATAGGTTGTTAATTTCAACTTGGATCCCATGTCCAGGAATTGCATTAAAGTTTTTCACTTCTAGAAGCTGGATTCCCTTATCCTTTGCCCCATTAACAATAGCCTCTCCGAGAGGATGCTCAGAACCTTTCTCAGCAGACGCCGCAAGTTGTAGTAATAGCCCTTCTGAATAATTACCTAAAGGAACGATGTCTGTAACATCCGGTTCACCTTTAGTAATCGTACCTGTTTTATCTAAAACGACAGTGGTTACTCGTTGTGTATTTTGTAGATGTTCTGCTCCTTTAATTAGGATACCATTCTCTGCCCCTTTTCCTGTACCTACCATAACAGCTGTTGGGGTGGCCAATCCTAGTGCACATGGACAAGCGATTACTAAAACGGCAATAGCACTTACTAATCCAGGAGTAAATCCTACAAGATAATAAGTTATCCCGAAAGTAAATAAAGCAATAACTATTACAATTGGAACAAAGACTCCTGAGATCCTATCAGCTAGGTGCTGGATCGGAGCTTTAGATCCTTGGGCTTCTTCGACAAGCTTAATAATTTGGGACAATGCCGTTTCTTTCCCAACCTTTGTTGCTTTGAATGTAAAAGAGCCTTGCTTATTCATTGTTGCCCCAATTACTGTGTCTCCAACCTTTTTCATAACAGGCATACTTTCACCTGTTAACATAGATTCATCCACTGATGTACTTCCTTCGACAATTTCTCCATCAACTGGAATCTTTTCTCCTGCACGTACAAAAATATAATCCCCAGATTGAACTTCTTCAAGTGGGATATCCATTTCAATACCTTCACGAATGACTCGTGCTGTTTTTGCTTGAAGACCCATAAGTTTCTTAATAGCTTCTGATGTTTGACCTTTTGCCCTTGTTTCAAGTAATTTCCCTAAAACAATTAATGTCATAACAATGGCACCAGCCTCAAAATATAAATAATGGCCTGTAGCCAAAATCGTATTGATCAAACTATACAAGTAAGCTGCCGTTGTTCCAAGTACGACAAGGACAGCCATATTAGCACTTCCTCCACGTACTGAATGATACGCATCACGATAATAATGACCACCAACGTAAAATTGGATAGGGGTAGCTAGTATAAATTGAATCCATGGATTCATCATGAAAAATCCGCCATTCCCGTATTCCATCAAAAAGTCAGATACCATCTGAATTAAAAATGGAATTGAAATAATAGCTCCTATCATAAATTTGATTGTTTGAGTTTTATATGCTTTTTCTCGAGCACTTCGTTCATAGTCTCCATCTGCTTCTCCCAATACTTTAGCATCGTACCCTGCCTTTTTTACAGCAGCAATTAGTTGTTCGACATTTGTCGCTCCAGGAATAAATTCTATACTTGCTTTTTCCGTCGCTAAATTTACCGATGCACTTGTTACACCCTTAACTTTATTAAGTCCTTTCTCAATGCGAGTTGCACATGCCGCACATGTCATTCCAAAAATATTAAGCTTAATTTTTTCTTCCTGAACCCCATATCCCGTTTTTTTTACTTTAGAAATGATATCTTCTACAGATGCTTCAGAGGGATTAAATACTACAGATGCTTTTTCCGTCGCAAGATTCACATTTGCTTTTTGAATGCCAGGAACCTTAGATATATTTTTTTCAATACGAGTTGCACAAGCTGCACATGTCATACCAGTGATATTCAAAGTTACGTTTTCACTTGGAACTACGTTAGAATATGATTGACCTTCCATTTTTTATTCACTCCTTTCCTAGGCTAACATGAAACAGTTTAAGAATAATGTCGAAAATATTGATCACGGTTGTTAGCTAAATAAAGTAAATTGGGATTTCTTAGTTTTCATACCCATACGGGGTATATGAGTTAGAAAAAGAAATCGTGCTATTAAAAGCACGATTTTATTATTTTACTTCATAGCCCTGATCATCAATAGTTTCTTTAATCTTTTCTAGAGTTACTTCATTAGAATTATATTCAACATCGACTGTCCCCTTTTCAAGGTATACTTTTACATTGGAGACACCACTTAGTTCTCCTACACTACCTTCAATAGATTTTACACAATGTCCACAAGACATTCCTTGTACATTAAGAGTTACTTTTTCCATTCCAATCAACTCCATTTGATTTATTTTTTCATTAATTTATGAATTGTCACAAGTACTTCATCTAAAACTTCCATGTCACCCTCTTGAATTCTTTCTACTACACAGTTTTTCATGTGACCTTCAAGAAGAATTTTTGCAACACTATTCAATGCTGATTGTGTAGCTGAAATCTGTGTTATAACATCATCACAATAAGTATCTTTCTCAATTAATCCTTTTATGCCCCGAATTTGACCTTCAATTCGGTTTAACCTGGTTATTAGGTTTTGTTTCACTTTATCTGAGTGATGACTCTTCCGTTCACTCTGTATAGAACAATGAGTATCTTCCATTGACGGATATTCATCAAATTCGGATGCCATTTTATATCCCTCCTTTTCTTCATGATACTATACCCCCCTATAGTATGTAAATGGTTATTTTTCCTGTTTTTTTAATACCAATTTGAGATTAAAGATTTCCTGATGTTTCTAAATTGTCATTTTACAACCATTTTTCCTGTTTTCAATTTTTAATATGTTCAAAAAGGCCAATTCTTATATTTACTTGGCTCCATATTAAACTTTTCAATACAATTTGGAGAGCAAAAGTAATACTCAGTCCCATTGTACTCCACCCTTAAGAAATTTTTTCCTTCTAGTGTCATTCCACATACTGGATCTGTGTTCTTTTTATTGAACATCATATTCTCCTCCTAAAGATATCTATTGTTAATATTCTATAGACAATTGCTTAACGTTACCTGAAAAAAGTTGAGAATAACTTAACTTCTATAAACTCATTAGACTCCAATTTTTAAATTATTTTTGGCGGAATCCTACTTACTCATCAACCTTATCCTTGTACCAAATAATAAATAACTAATGAAACAACCATTAATGCAACCACCATCGCGGCGGTTTTGATGTAATCGTTCTTATTTAAATTATTCTTACTAATATTTTTATATCTTTTTCTATATATAATTAAGATTATTCCAATGACAATCCCAATCACACTCATAACATGACTTACACTAAAGGGACCAAAAACCATTGGGTTAAGTCTAGTAAACTCTACAATTCCACGGATTACCATAAATCCTATGAGATAATGTATAAACACTTGACCTGAGTAAGAAGGCCTTTTTAATCTTAGCCAGAGATACCCAAATAACAAATAATCTAACAAAAATTCATAAGCTTGAGCAGGATGAAGATATTCTCCATTCACTTCCATTCCCCATGGTAAAGTATTTGAAATCGGCCCTCCAAATACATCGCAACCTATCCTACTTATTCCTTGAGCAATGATTAGTGAGGGTGCTACAATATCCAGTACTTCCCAGATAGGAATCTTGTAATGTTTCAAAAACAAATATCCAACAAGTAATCCTCCTAAAATCCCTCCATGAATAGATAGCCCACCTTCATGAATAAAAAAGATTTTCATTGGATTTGAAAAGTAATAAGCTGGGTCATATATTAATATATAAATAATTCGAGCTCCAATTACTCCACCTATTAAAGAATAAATTGCGCCATCAACCAATAATTTATGATCTAAGCCTCTTTGTTTGGCTTCTCTATTAAAAAGATAGAGCCCCACTGCTGCACCTATTGCAATCATTAATCCAAAAAAATAAATCGTTAGTGGTCCGATACTAAATATGGGTTTCATCTATTTTCCTCATTTCCTTTAAACATATAATTTGTTTTTCTTTCACCCCTTACTGGCTATGTCCTTATCATAAGAATAAATAGTGCATTTTCTATCAAGAAAAATTGAATGGAATTCAACTTTTCTAATAAAACTTATCCCACCTTATCAATAATCATAAATATTAATAAAGAGTAGATTATTAAATTAATAACTTCACCCATTTTCATTATTAATTTCCACGAACAAATCTTGTGAATGGAATAAATAAAAATGGTTAAACCAATTACTCCAACAATAAGCACAGCAAATTTCATGAAGACCCCCTTAAAATAAACTACAATTTCCAGTAAGTATAGACATTTTACTAATCATTTTTGGAGATTCAGTGCAGAAATCAGATTTTGCTTAATTCAAATTATGACATTATTTCGATTTTAATATTTCACAAAATCTGTTATCCCCTACACAGAATAATAACTGTTGTTGTTTCCTCAAATTTATGTTCTGCAATGTTTCTTGATATTTTCTATGTATATTAGACTACATAAAGTGTTAGTCAAAAGGAGATGTTTAAGGATTGAATAAATTATTACTGATCGGGAAGGAAAGAAAGATCACAAAGTTTTTTTCCTTCTTGAACACTCAGCCCTTTATCTGTTTTATGGCACAGACACAACATGAGGCTCTTTCTTTTATAAAAAAAGAATCCATAAATCTTATTATTATCTTTGAGACTTCCCCAACCTTTTCTTTTAAACCTACTCTTGACAAAATAAGAGACTTATCAAAAATACCTATTATTGTTATTTTAGAAAGTAAAGAAAAAACGGATTTAATTACCATATTAAATAATGGGGCAGATGGTTGTTTAATAGAGCCTGTGAACAATGATGAATTATTGGCGAGGATAAGATCTCTTCTAAGACGAACAAACGTTTTTAATCATAGTGTTGTCCGTTTTAAGGATTTAGTTTGGAATAAAAAGTCATTTGAATTAAAATACCTTGAACATCATGTCTCTCTTGCACCAAAAGAATTTATAGTCCTTGGATACTTTCTAAATTACCCAAATAAAACTATTACTCACCAAGAACTAGTTACTGCAGTCTGGGGAACAAAGGTTGCTATAAGTCAACGAACAGTTCATTCCTATATAAGGAATATAAGAGATAGCTTGAGGGAAGTCGGGTTTCCGATTGAATCTTATCTTATAACCGTCTTTGGGATTGGTTATCGATGGGATACTCATGGTAAAAAGAGTGAAGAATTGTTTGGTGAAGAAAATGCAATATTATAAAAAACCATTTAAATCCGGACAAATCACCATTCCTAAAAGAATTCAAACCTATCTTGACTTTAGCGAAGGGGAATATCTCTTTATTTATGTATTTAAAAATAGGATTGAAGTCGTTAAACAACATCACAATAAAACTTTAAATCAATGTGTTTTTGGACATGGAAAAATTTCTATCCCTATAGAGCTTCGGAGACTATTGGGAATTACTACAACAACATTATTAAAATTACAGATTAATAGAAACCAAGACAAACTTATCATCACAATTATGAATCAAGATCAGATATTAAAATAAAATAATATTTTCATAATAATTCATAATAAAATCCTTAGTTTCTGCAAACATTTTCTATATTATATGTCTATAGCATACTTCATTTCCCTTTAATATCTTTAATTGGAAAGAGCCAGATGGCATCTTTCCTTTTTTTTTATTAAATTTAATGCACAAAATCTGCATATTCTCCTTTTAAAATAAAGAAATGATCTTTTAATAAAGGGGGATTAAGTCAATGAAAAGTAGTGTTAATTTACTAATCCATGAGTATCGTTCTGATATGGAATCAGTTTATCAAACTTGGTTTATTAATAACACTGAGAGATTAAAGGCTTTTCGTTCTATTCGAAATGGTGTCAAACAAGTAGTAGAGGATATTGAAAAAGGCACATTTGGAAATGATTTTAAAGGTTCTTCACTAGAGGTAGTAGTTACGGTGATCGCTGAGCAAAAACAAGTTTTTGAAGGAGCAGCTCATGCATTTTACTGGAAACCCAAATTACGGATTCCCGATATTTATGAAAATGAAGAAAATAAAAAATATTTTGCTAGATTCCTTAAAAACTGTCTTCAGTATACGAATGAAAAACAACTCATTGAAGAAATATTAAGGCTAAACGAGAAAAAGATAAAAGGACTTGGACCAGCTGTAGCAAACATTTTGTACTTCCTACACCCCACTATTTTTCCTCCTTTCAATACAGCAATAGTAAATGGTTTTAACGCCCTTTTTAATGAAAAAATAAAACTTGGATCCTGGACAGAATATTTACGTATGCGTGATAGAATTTTGGACTTTAATATAAAATACAGTTCATTTCTTTCAAAAGACCTAGGAGCGATTGGAGGATTACTCTTTGAAATTGGAAGTGGGCGACTAGTAATTAATGAAAACCATGAATTAGTATTGAAGCAAATAGAAAAACGAGAAAAAACCAATCGCATAAGGCATTCAGAAGTTATTAATGACATAATCGAAAACAATGACCATTCTGAAATGCAATATCATTTATTAAAAGTAGGTCTTTCACTTGGTTATCGTGTTTGGGTAGCAAAGAATGATCACAACAGGGAATGGAATAATCAAAAACTTAACGATTTCCCACTTCATCAGCCAAAAATTTTCGATATCCCACAACAAGTGAAAGATACCATCTTATTAATTGATGTTCTTTGGATAGATCAAGATGATCAGATAATATGTGCCTTTGAAGTTGAGAAAAGCACTTCAATTTATTCCGGAATCTTAAGACTCTACGATCTTGCTCTTTCAATGAATAATCAAAATAGCAAGTTTTATTTGGTTGCTCCAAATAGACGAGAAAAAGAAATTAAAGCCCAACTACAAAGACCTTCCTTTCAGCATGAACAAATGTGTAGTATTTCTTATATATTATTTTCAGATCTTCGATGTAATTGTGATGCCATGTGTAAATTTGGATCAAATGCAAGTATCCTTGAAAAAATTTCTTTTACTATTTAGAATTTATAATTTAAATTATGAATCAGAATGATATAGAAAATGGAAAGTAAAAGCCGTTATCTTTGATAACGGCTTTACATATTATGATTCCTTTTTTATCATATTTGAGAGTGCATCTACTTCACTTCGTAATTTTTGGTTTTCTAATTCTAGATTTGATATCTTTATATTCAATTCATGAGAAGCGTGTGAGTCATGGGCTTGTTGCCCACTATCATGTCCACCGTGTCCACCATGTCCATGTCCCTTCATCATGAAAATCATCATTAGCGGACAAATTAACACTAACAAATAAGATAACCATTCCATTGATATCACTCCTTACTTTTTTTATATCATACAAAGAAAGAATGGAGTTTTTATGGAGATTTTAAAATTCTTTGCCTTACTTTTTATTTCATGATACTAATGCCGTTTGGAGTTTCGCCAACCTTTATTGTGTCAATTACTTTTATAGATTTCGTATCTATAACGGAAACTGTATTTTCAAACATATTGGTGACATAAAGGCGCTTCCCATTAGAACTTGTAACCACTCCATGTGATCCGCTACCAGTTTCGATCGTAGCAATTGCCGTATTTGATTTTAAATCTACCACGGTAACTGAATGAGAAGAGGCTTCTTCCGTACCCTGATTCGCTACATAAGCATACCTAAACTATGTATACTAATATTCTTTTTCATTTTATAACTCCTCACTTTAGAATTTTCCATAAAAAATATTCTGTTCCTTACCAATTTGACCAGATTATTTATCTCCTTTCAAACCCCACACTAAATACCATTATTAAGAAATCCTATAGTTAAATATAAGTAATTTAAGTGTAGAATTTGTTGATAAATAAAAAATAGATTAGATGCTATTTCATAATTTAAAAGCACTCTACTTATTTGTTTATCAAATATACAACTTTTTTATAGCGTTTGTGATATTTGACCTTGTAATTTTAATTTTTATATAAAAATCCTTAATTTCTGCAAAATTTTTTTCTAAAATCAAATTTGATTAAATAAAGGGGGTAAACAAATGAAAATTAAATTAACTTTTTTATTGGCTGCTATCATTTTAGTTCTTGCAGCCTGTTCTTCGGACAAAAGCGATAGTGCAAAAAAAGAAAAAACTGTAGCAACTGAGAATAACCAACAAGTAAAAGGTGTAAAAACAACTAAAGTTGAAACATTGACAGGAAATGAATTTACACTTGTTGCAAAAGAAGCAACTCTTCAATTAAATAATAAAGTGACAGTGAATGCATGGACTTTTAATGGTTCTGTTCCGGGATCTCAAATTCGTGTTAAACAAGGTGAAAAAGTAAAGATTCATGTTAAGAATAAGTTGCCGGATCCAATTTCCATTCACTGGCATGGACTTCCTGTTCCAAATACAATGGATGGAATACCGGGTGTCACACAGAATGCGATACAACCTGGTGAAACCTTCACTTATGAGTTTACTGCAACCGTGCCGGGTACCTATATGTACCATACGCACCAAGAAGCTGTGACCCAGCTTGATAAAGGGCTATACGGATCGTTTATTGTTGAACCAAAAGAAAAGACATATGATCGGGATTATACCCTTATGTTAGATGAATGGATGAGCAATCCAGATAGTATGTCTATGAGTAATATGGAAGGCATGGATCATAGCAATATGGAAGGTATGGACCACAGTTCAAATTCAAATGACCAAGATAGCAGTAATAGCAACAGCATGGGCCATAACATGAACAATTATGATGTCTTTACGATTAATGGAAAAAGTGGAGATTTGACCGAACCACTTAAAGTAAAAGAAGGAGAAAGGGTTCGTATTCGATTAGCCAATATTGGGTACTTATCTCACAACATCCACCTTCATGGCCATAAATTTCAAGTCGTTGCCATAGATGGGCAGGACTTAAATCAGCCTAAGGAAATCAAGGATCAGTTGATTTCAATTGCGCCAGGCGAACGATATGATATAGAGTTTACTGCAAACAATCCAGGCGAATGGTATCTCGAATGTCATGGTGATATGAAAGGTTCAGACGGAATGAAAACAAAGATTCAATATGAAGGTTCTAGTGATTCAAAGGATACATCTAATCAAGATAAAAGCCTACCAATATTTAGTTATATGAATTATGGAGGTACAAAGAACGGGGAGTTCACATTAAATCAGAATTATGACGTTGAATATACCATGGATCTGAATGGAAACAATACGGATAATATTTGGACTATAAATGGGAAATCCTTTCCTAATACCAAAAGCATCAATGTGAAAAAAGGAGATTTAGTAAAGGTCAAGTTAATCAATAACTCACCTGCTGGAGTGAATCATCCAATGCATTTACATGGGCATTCCTTTCAAGTATTAAGTAAAAATGGAAACCCAGTAAAAGGGTCTCCTATCGTGAAAGATACGATTAATTTAGAACCGGGAGATGAATACGTGGTTGCCTTTAAAGCTGATAATCCTGGTAACTGGCTTTTCCATTGCCATGATTTACACCACGCAACAGCAGGAATGATAGACGTTATTAAATATGATGGATACAAGCCTAGCTTTACTCCAGATTCAAATGCGAAAAACAAACCTGAGTAACTACCTATTTATAAAAAAGGGCTGTCCGAAAAGTAGTTTTTTAATCTTAAAATGTTAAATAATAAAACCCAAGAATACTGTTATTTCAGCATTCTTGGGTTTTTAGTTTGGGAAAAAATTTATCCTACCTGAACTATTTAGACAGCCCCCATTTATATTAAAAAAATGATTCAATATTATATATTCGCTTTGGCAAAACTAATTTCATGAGGAGTTTTTCCAAGTTTCACCTTTTTTATCACCTTAAAACTATCATCATCAATCACTGTGAGATCATTTGAATCTTTATTTGTTACGTATAGTTTTTTAGTATCCGGCACATATGAAACATGATTTGCCGTTTTGCCTGTAGTTACCTTTTGAGCGACATCATAGGTTTCTAAATCCATCTTAATAAGATCATTGGAACCACGATTTGAAGCATATAGAAACTTTCCATCGGGAGAAAGGGCTAAACCATGCGTTCCTTTCCCTACATTAATAGTTTTGATTTCTTTTTGTTTGAGAATATCGACAACAGATACTGTTCCATCTGTCACATTAGCCACATATAAATACTTATCATCTTTTGAAGGTTCAACTTCATTTGGAACAGTTCCGACTGGTATAGTTGCTATAATCTCCATCTTATTTGTATCTAATAAAGAAATTTCATTAGATAATATATTGGCGACATATGCTAGACTTCCATCCTTACTAAAATCAATATGTGAGGGGCTTTTCGAATTAGTCCTGATTTCTTTTATTATTTTTTGTTTCTTTGTGTCTACTATACTTATATAATTATATTGGTCTCCTTCTTTAAAGTCTCCACTTGCAAGATATAGATATTTTCCATCGGGTGTCATGTCTATACCATGAAGATTTTTCCCCGTTTTAATTTTATCTAACGTCTTTCCCGAATCTGCGTCTATTACGAATAACTCACCTTTAGAGTAATTACCTACATATATTTGCTTTCCATCCCTACTTGCTTCTATTCCATCAGATAGTTGGCTATCTACTTTAATTGTATTAATTACTTGATCTTTTTCAGTATCAATCACTGATATTGTACCTTCGTCAGCATTCGGAATATAAGCTAGCATTGTTTTTTTGGTAGAGATATATATGATGATTACAATTAGAAAAATACCAATCAATATAATACCAAACTTTTTCATAATGATATTTACTCCTCTCCATTTTCTAATTGAGTTATCCCTATCAAGTCCTTTTTCTCCCAAGTAAACAATCTGGTTGGAATGTTTTCAATATTTTTTAATTCCAAGTTAATATCATCTTCATCGATATTCCCTTTCCACATTAAGTACCCAGACATATGATGAGAATCCTTATTTGTGTATTTCCATTCGAAAGTGCCTGCCCTATTAATAGTTGTTCCAAATGACAATTGAGCTTGATCTCTAATATCATATTGAAGTAAATCACCAGAATGGGTATTCATAACAATTTCAAAAGTAAGGAGATTTGTATTGCTTTTCTCAGGAAGGAGAGTTGCTTGTATAGCGACTGATCCCTGTGAATCCACCCTTGTTAATGTTGACTCATTTTCTACCGTATTTTCTTTATTCACTTCTCCTTTATTTTCTACTTGTTCAGCCATGGTTTTAGTTGTTGAGCTTTTAGGAACTGATAGTTGTTCTATATAAAACCAACCAATAAATATAACAATAATAATTGCCCCTATACCCATAACATATTTTTTCTTATCCATTTAGCTCCCTCCATTTTTATTTTTCTATATTGATATAATCCCAAAAATATATGCAGATTTAGATGAGAAATGATAAAAGATAAAAGCACAATAATTTTTAAATGAAGGGAGTATAAAAAATACTTATTAATACCTAATAACTCGATGAAAGATGATGAAACTCAGATTGATTTTAACCTTATTTAAGATTTCAAAAAAAAACAGATACACGCATTATCTGTATCTGTTTAAATATTAAATATAGAATTTTCTATTACAATTTAATTTAGAATTTATTTAGTTATTATAAAAGGCTAAAATATTAATTCATTAGTTAACCGGATTCTCTACTATAACCTTTGTTGAGATAAGATTGACTGTATTTGCAATTGTATCCCCCACCGGGCAATGATTTTCAATATATTCAGTATATGCCTTTATCTTTTCCTCAGAAGCATTTGTTTCAATGTGGAAAGTATATCTTATTGTAGAAAAGCCTGGCCGAACATCTGATTTACCATAGAAACCATCCAGATCTATATCTCCTTCTAATTCAATCCAAAAATTTTGTAGATCTATGCCGAATTTTTTTGCATAAGTTTTAGCTACTATTGATTGACAAGCACCAAGCGCAGAAAGAAGAAGTTCTACAGGATTCATCCCCTTATCCGTACCTCCAATGCTAACCGGCTCATCCACAATAACCTTGTGTCCCCTTGTCTCTGCTTCTACAAGAACCTGATCCTTTAAAAATGTTGTTGCTTTAAATGTTGTTAATGCCATAAAAATCTCCCCTTTAAATTTAATAACTATAATACTGTGAAGGATAAAAACTAGCTACTATAAATCAAAGTATTTATATATGAATTATAAGGATAATATTAGCACAAATTTCTAAATAATCAAATAATTTTAGTTAGACCCTCACTATTAGTTGGAAAACACAAAGCATAAAAGCAGAAATAAAAAGGTCCGACCCTATTCAATTCCAGGTTCAGACCTCAAAGTTTTCTGTATATAAGGCATTCAACTTTTTCTCTGGCATGCAATGAGATTTAATAAAGCCTATTTTTTGAACTACTCACCACTTAACAACCTTACGGTCTGTTTGAAGCGGGAGATTCCTACGAACACCAAAGTATCCTTTAGTTATCTTAATAGGCGATCCCCGCAGTCCCTGCGGTTAGAAGTCTTATCGCTTCATTTTTTAGATTTTGCCCTGCGTTAATATCCCTTTGATGATGTGTGCCACAAGTAGGACATTCCCATTCACGCAATGTGAGATTTTTAACGTCTTTGTTTTGATAGCCACAACAGGAACAAAGCTGACTGGAAGGGAAGTTTTTCGCCACCGTTACGACTTGTTTTCCATACCATTTTGCTTTGTACTCCATTATGCTTTTGAATTGTGACCATGATACTTCACTAATGGCTTTGGCAAGCTTGTGATTTTTTAACATATTGCTTACTGACAAATATTTCATACCGATGATATCGTGTTTTTTGATGATCTCGGTAGAAATTTTGTGTAAGTAATCATTTCTTGCTTGAGTCATTTTTTCGTGAATACGAGCCATTTTCTTTTTGGCTTTGTACCAATTAGCCCCGCCTAATGTTCGTCGACTCATAATTCTTTGTGCTTTAGCCAATTTTTCTTCTAGCGTACGAAAGAATTTTGGATTATCGTAGGTCGTACCGTCAGAAAGTATGGCAAAGTATTTAAGACCAACATCTATCCCAATCACTGAATGGGTTTTCGGTAGTTCTGTGATTTCGACTTCTGTTCCTATTGAGATGAAGTATTTACCTGATGGGTTACGTCTAATCGTGGTATTTAGAATACGTCCTTCGACTTCTCGACTTTTGGCAAAACGGATAAGACCGAGTTTGGGCAGTTTAATGGAATGGTTTATGACCGCAATATTTCCATTCGTAAACTTGGTGGAATAAGACTGAAGAGGATTCTTTTTTGATTTAAAGCGTGGATATTTATTCTGCTTTCGATAATATCTGTTGTAAGAATCAGCTAAGCTTTCAACAGACTTCTGCAAGGCAATACTGTCCACTTCTTTCAAAAAGGGATAATTCTCTTTTAATTTTGGAATGGCTTTGACTGTTTCGTTTTTACTTAGGCATTTACCCTTCCAGTTATTTGCTGGGAGCTGGCCGTTTTGAACCATTTCTTCAACCATGTACCAATAGGCATCTTTGTTTTTCTGTTCTCCCAAAAAGAAGTTAAACACAAACCTAGAGCAACCTATTGTTTTATTGATCAGTTCTATTTGCTTTTTATTAGGATAGATACGAAACTTAAACGCTTTATTAACCAACACTGTATTTCACCTCCATTGAACGAACGTTTGTTCCAATTATATCACAGGAGGAAGATTTTGGCTATTGCCAACCGACATTCATCTCCCACCTACTTACTGGGCAGCAGCCCTTCACGTTCCTTGAGGTGGGAGTCTTCTGTCGGAAAAGGATAAAAATTCTTGCAAAACAAAGACCTTTCTATAACAAATACTGTAGTGCGATTGGCTTTTCTATAAAATTATGTGATTCTTTTTCCAAAGTAAGGAATTTTTCTAACAAAATATGTGACAATAAAGCTTATGATAAAAATAATTACAGTAATTATTGGAACAGAGAATATCTGATTAAATAACAAATTATCAATTCCAAATCTCATTAAAATTGTTCGTATCATATCATGTACTAAATACATTCCAAAGCTATATGAAGATAATATTGATATGACCTTCAAGCTTCTTTCACTAAACTGTATTTTCTGTAAAAATTCTTTACCAAATAAGAACACTGCCACCGACGTGAAAAAGACATTTGCTCTTAAATAATAATATAAAAAAGTATCAGGAGATCCATTTTCTAAGGATAGGATTCTCGTACCGATCATCGTAACAAATAATCCAAGGATTCCAAGAGTATAAAATAAATTCTTTATTTTTCTACTCAGGTTATAATTAGCTAAATAATAACCCATAACAAAATAAATGGTATAGCCTAATACTAAACTCACATTGAATTTTATAAAGAAAGGCGCAACAAAATTCAATGGTTCAAAACGATTTAATGTCGGCAATAAACTTGTAAAAATAAAGCTAAAGAGTAAAAAATACTCAATATCCTTTTTCATTGCACTTTTCATAAAAATTCTTAAGACAGGAGTGATGATGTATAAACCTATAATCATATATAAAAACCACAAATGATATTGGGTCTTTCCTTGAAAAATAATCTTGACGGTATCTATAAGAAGATATCTATCAATTGTATGTCCCAACAATCCCTTATAAATCTGATAAATAAATCCCCAGGCAAGTAATGCCAATACTACACGAAAAATACTTTTTGTATATAGTTTTTTCAGAGTCAAAGGCTTATTTATATTTAAAAAGAATATCCCACTTAACATGGCAAACATCGGCACAACCCACCTTGCCAACGAGTCATAAATATTCAGTATATTCCACTCATATGTAGTCGGATCTAAATGAGAATAATTAGTTGCACTAACATGAATGAGCATAACGAAAAATGTTGCAAGTACTCGTAATAAATCTATATAAATAATTCGATTTTCTAACTTCACCTGGTCATATTTACTCTTTGTCATTTTTGTTTGAAATGTTGATAATGCCAATAACAATCTCCCCTTTTATGGTCGCAAATAATAATATTACAGTCCCAATAAACCAATTAATCAACTATAATCTCTCCTTCTTTTATTAAAGCAACCAAAGTATGAACAAATAATGATTTCAATCTATCCTAAAGCTGTGCAAAATTTAACCAGATTTTATTGCAACTTTTCAACAAAAAAACTAAAGGAGATTGTAGTACTCAAAAAAACGACTATACCCTTTAGTTTAAAAAAAGAGAAATATTGAATTTTGCAATAAAAAGGGAACCAATATGGCTCCCTTTTAATTTATTGAACAAATAGCATTCTTCACATGTTTATTAAACTCTATGACTCATAGGAAGTGAGAAAAGATAGATGTTAACAACAGCTAATACAAACATGAGTGCATAATATGGCAGCATAGCTTTAAATGGGGATTTCTTACCCATTTTATAAACTACAAATGTCGTACCAAACCACCCAATTAGGATTATTAAATACTGTATTAATTGAACGGTTGAAGTTGAAGCAAGCCCCAAACTTACAGGATTTGAATCCACCCCAAATAAGGCAATAGAATTGAACCAAATAGCCTTGCCTTCTGTGAAGATATGAAATAGATTATGGCCAAGGTGACCAGCAAGATCTAATGGGATAATTGCATAACCAAAACGAGTAAAGTTCTTTTTCACTGTACCTTCCATTCCAAAGAATGATGCTAACTTTGCTGTACCCAATAATAACAGGATTGGAATCGCCATCGCAATAATAAAGGCCAGTGTAAAATTAACATTATAATTAGAGGTACCTGTAACTGTTCCAATTGCATTTAATATTTTTTGCCATGGTTCTAGCATCGTAATATTTTGAACGAAAACAATCCCCATAATAACTGCTGCAAGAGAAGCATGCTCAATTTTTGGATTTTTTAAGCCCCATAATTCTTTGGTTGGTACTCTTGTTGTAATTTTTACTGAATTATTCGGACAGTTTTTCACACAGTTTCCGCAAACATTACATTCTGCACTTGACTCCATTGTTCTGGGAAACTGAAACATTGGACATCCTTCCACTTTCTCAGTTCCTTTATAGCAAGATTGTACTTTACAAGTTCTACAAATTTCAGGTGTAGCTTTCACTTGAACAGCACCAGATCTTGAGTAATTCCCTGCCAAGCCACCTAAAAAACAGAGTGTTTTACAAAATGTTCTTCTTTCATAAAAAACAGAAGTTGCCACAACCATTGTGACTAACAAAAGTAATAAGTATCCTGAACCACGAGGTGATTCAACAATTCCCCATACATGATCGCTATACGTTATCGCAATAAAAAATAAATCAATAAGCCAAATGCCATACTTTCTTAAGAATTTCGGCATAGGTCGATTCGCTCCAATTGTTTTTCGAACGATGTCACTCAATTTGCCAAATGGACAAATCGCGCACCAAAAACGACCTGCAACCAAAAAGAGAATAGGAATAATGGGCCACCATAATACCCAGGTCATCGTGGTACCAAAGTTTTTACTTGGATTTACCTTTCCCATAACTAATTCAAAAACAATGATAGAAAACACAAAAATGACAATCCATTGAAATATTCCAGGATACCATCTACTTTTTACAAATTTTTTAATTATAGGTATAGATAAAAGATCAAAAGGTTCCTTCTCTGTATTCAAATTTTTCTCAGGCATCGCCATATCTATATCCCCTTCCTTCGAATCCATTTATTCCATACACCTATCAAAATAAAAGATAGATTAACTGCTCCATAAGTTCCTAACACTTTATAATTTGGCGGAGTTTCCTTGACTGGTTCATGATGATCTCCATGAACATCAGTATTCTCCTTATGTTCAGAATGCTCCCCAGACTTGAAATGATCCATATTTTGGTCCATGTCCATGTCCATATCCATTTCCATATTCGAATCATGTGAATGCCCTTCATCCGCAAAAGCTTTTATATTAAAAGAAAAAATTAAGGCTATAACGAATAAAGAAAATAACAGTTTCTTCACTTTTCCACCTCCTGAAATTTAGCGATAGTTATATAAAGAATTTAGAAGGAAAGTTTGAAGAAACTATGCATTTTTATTGGACAAAATATGGCGTTTAATCTCAGAGTTTACTTTGTTCATAAATTTGTGAAAAAATAATTATTATCCTGAATTATTCACATATTCCTCGAAATAAGCTAATAATGCCTATTTAATAAGCTTTTTAGTTAATCGTTTTACTGAAACCCAAATTCAGTTATAAAGGAAATATTACACATAACAGGTCGACACGATTATAGCGACTAGAACAAGAGATTTTTTCTGTTCATCAAACATTCACTATTAAGTAATTAACATAATATTTAAAAAATAAAAAAAATTAGGACTATAATATTGCTATAGATTAAATATAATCGGATACCAGAACAACAAAAGGTTTGAGAGTTAGGGGAGAGTATTATGAAAATAATATCTATAATTAGTAGCTTTCGTAAAAATGGAAATACGGCAAGATTAGTCAGATGTCTTGAAGAAGAGCTTACCCTAATTTCGAAGAAGGAGAACGTTTTGGTAGAACATGAGATACTTTTTATAGGACATATAGATCTTCAGCTCTACCGTGGCTGTCGCATTTGCTTCAATAAGGGTCAGGAATTATGTCCACTAAGAGATAAAGTACTTGATATCAGAAAAAATACAACATGCGGATGGAATCATACTTGGGAGTCCAGTTTATGTTGAGGACAATAATGGTATTATGAAAAATTGATTGACAGAATGGCTTTTAACAATCATCGCCCTGCTTTTGCGGGAAGGACAGCCATTATCGTCACAACTTCTGGTATAGGCTCTTCCAATCATGCACTAAAAACAATGAATATTGCTTTACACGTATGGGGATTTCATATGGCAGGCAAGGAGAAATTTCGCACAGGTGATTGGATGGAAGTTGAGGGAATGAAAAGACGTTATAGTCCCAGAATAAAAAATATTGTTGAAAAACTATTTTATGCAATCGTCAATCAAACAGCTAAAAACCCTTCATTTTACAAAAATATTGGCAAAAGACAAAGAGAAAGCAGGGCTCATTGATTATAGGTATTGGAAAAGTAGGGGCTGGCTCGAACCCCACTGCCAGTATTATTTAGGGCATAGGGCAAATTTTATGAGGGTTAAGTGTATGCACGTTTTGCAGGGAGTATTATAGCAAAATTTTTTGTATGAGAAATATGTTTGAAGATAAAAAACAAAAACGGCACGGAAACTTTATATATTTCCATGCCGTAATAGCTGTTTTTGCCAATTCTAATCCATCATTTATTATCGGATCTATTATTTCGATTCTATTATTGCTCAATAATACCATTCATAAATTCTAGCAATCCATCTTCGACTTCATCCCTAATATCTTGATAGTTATGGATTTCGTGTCTATATCCTGAATAAACTTTTGTTTTTACTTTATGCCCTGTTTCTGCTAACCAATTCGATACTGCATAAACACCTTCGCCATACTGCCCAACTGGGTCCTGATCTCCAGCAATGTTGTAAACCGGAATGGCTGCTGGCACTTTTTCTGCCCACTGCGTCCCAACAATCATTTCCATCATCATAGCAAAATAGTACAATGAACGGATATTAGGCGGTGATGTAAAGTTATTGAATGGATCGTTTGCATGGTCTGCAACCACGTCAGGGTCACCAGAAATCCAATCATTTGCCGTAGAAGGATTTTCAATGCGATCTGTCATCCATCCCATAAACTCCCCTAACCAAGTTGGATCAATCTCCTCCCCCTTACCTTCGTCAATAAGCTTTTTCAAGATAGGCAAAATTTTCCCTGCTGTTGGAAAGACACCTGAAGTTCCGCATAAAAGCAAACCGTCCATTCCTTCTCCATAAGCAGCGGCATAACATCTAGCAATCATGGAACCCATACTATGACCAAACATGAAGTAAGGTAGATCAGGGTATTTTTCCTGAACAATTTTCCGAAGTGTATGTTCATCTTCTGCCATTGTCATATACCCTTTATCACCCCAATCACTCCAGTTCCCTGAATCATAGGCTGTCTTTCCATGTCCCACATGATCATCTGCTGCAACCACAAAACCAGCATCATTCAGCTTCAATATCATGTGCAGATATCGACGCGAATGTTCACCAAAACCATGTACAAGCTGAACAATTCCACGTGGTCTACGAATCGGGGAGTATATCCAAGCCTTAATTGTATCCTTTTGATTAAATGATTCGAAACTTAATTCTTGAAATGACAAAATCAATCTCCTCCTTCTTGTTTAGTTTTTATCATAAATTTTACGGTAACACCCTTTTGAAATTACTTATTTAAGAAAACACAAAAAAGAGACACACTAAATAAATCTTTAAAAAGGAATTTAGTGTCTCTCCGCCTTCACCTCACAAGTTATTAACCCATAATTTAGTATAATCGTAATGTGTAAGCGTTGTCAATTAGAATTAATTTTTAAAAACGTATTGATTCTTCACCATTTTTTATGAAAGAAGCACCAAAATAGGAGAACCCTTTTTAGTTCCTGGTAAAAGGATATGCCATACCCATAGTTATATTTAGGTAAGCATCATATAGGCCACACCTATAATTTAGATGGGGCCTATTTGACGCTTACCACTTATATATTACTCCGATTCTTTATAAAATCTTAATAAATCCTTAATTCTATCTACTGTAAACTCACCTTGTGTTGTTATTTCAATATTATACCCTTCGGTTTGGCCTTTAATTGTAAACTTTCACTTTATTTCAGATTGTGATTTTCAAGATAAATCAGTATCCAGTTTCGTATAAACTTAATAGCACGGCTTTACATGGAGCGGTGGGCATCGTTCGACAAGTTCTACTATATAGTTCTTTCATTAAATGAGGGTACTTCATTCCCCATCCTTCTTTTTCTAAATGGTAGCTTATTGCCGAAAAGAATGAATGTACAAAATCTGATGTACCAAGTTGATACAAAAAAATTGACCCTAAACCTCTTTGTCATATTTCCCTAAACTCTAAAACATTGCCAAATAAAAATTATGATGTTTTATCAGCTATACTTTCCCGTATCACAATATCTATCTCTACTTCTTCGGCGTCATCGAACGCATGAGATAACAAGTCAAAGTAAGTAATTCCTCTAGATGTAGCAAAATACGTAGCTAAATCTGTCACTTGTGGTGGAAGTTCTTGACCATCCCATGGAGGTCCTTTTTCTAAATTTTCAATATCCCACACTACTTCTTCGGGTTGCTTTTTTTTGTAATATGCTTTGAATTTCCTTACCGCTCCCATAAACCTTATCGACCTCCGAATTTATCTGGGATAAAAGTTTATTGTCATCGATCACATTATAAGGTACAGGTTTTGAAACAGCTTGAACCCCAGCCAGTGCCAGCTCTGGATTATTATAAATATTCGGAATATATTTAGCAGACTTCGCCGCCAAATTACCCAGTTTAGAAATATTTCCAGCATTAAGACCACCTGCAAAAGCAGGTTGTAAACGTGGTGCAGTAATTTGGTTATTTTTGTGAAATTTGTACCTTTAGCAAGTTTAGAAAAAATCCCTCTGGAAACTAATGATATGGAGATTTATCCAGAAGCTGAATCAACTGGAGATATGGATCAACAAATATTAGAGTCTATCTTTAAGAATGCAAGAGAAAAGTATGGTAAATAAGAAGAAGAACTATATATAGGGCTTACATTGATTACCTCCTTCGTTTAAACAACAAGTGGTTTATTCGACACTCCACCACTAAAAAGGGGCTTGTCAACTAAAGTGTGTAAGTTATTCTAAGTACTTTAACACACGATCTTTAAGATGGTCATGAAGGAGTAGTTGATTCATCACCATAGCCCATTGTTGAATATGGCCACCATTCCATTTGTTTTCTAATTCTTTTATCCGCAAATATAAAACTTTTAATAGGGCATTCTCATGGGGGAATGCTCCTTTTTTTGTGACTTTCCTAAAGCTTGAATGAATGCTTTCAACGGCATTGGTGGTATACATGATTTTACGTATGTTACTTCCATAATCGTATAGTTGTTCCACATGAGAAAAGTTTCGTTTCCACA
>NZ_JBHKFI010000030.1:0-39575 GCF_042263505.1 Cytobacillus sp. Hz8
GGTTATAGCCTTGAATAATATTTAATTTTATATCACTTGTATATTTAGTCATATAAAAACTGCACCTCCAATTGTTAGATAGTGTCTAACAATTGGGGTGCAGTTCAATTTGGAGCTGCTTTTCCCTTTTTATAACTTAAACGAACTCTTTAATGAGACGATACGATTGAATACAGGTTTTTCCTTTGTTGAGTCCTTAGGGTCAACATTAAAGTAGCCGTGTCTGAAGAATTGGAACTTGTCAAAAGGCTTAACATCCTTCATATTCGGTTCAATAAAGCCTTGGACAATTTCTAATGAGTTTGGATTCACCTTATCAAGGAATGTTTTTTCTTCACTATCTTCCTCTGTTGCTTCGTTTTCATTATCGAGAATCAAAGGCTCATACAAACGGAATTCAGATGGGATTGCATGTTTAGCATCCACCCAATGAATCGTGCCTTTAACTTTACGACCAGTAAAGCCGGTGCCACTTTTTGTTTCAGGATCGTAAGTGCAATGAATTTCAACGACATTTCCATTCTCATCTTTAATGAAGTCTTCACATTTAATGAAGTAGGCATGCTTTAAGCGAACTTCATTTCCAGGAAAGAGACGGAAGTATTTCTTCGGTGGGTTTTCCATGAAATCCTCTTGTTCAATATAAATTTCTCTTGAAAAAGGAATTTGACGAACGCCCATTTCAGGATTTTCAGGATTGATTTCGGCATCGAGCATTTCGACTTGTCCCTCTGGGTAGTTGGTAATCACCACTTTTAATGGCTTCAATACACCCATGGTTCTCGGTGCTTTCAATTTTAAATCTTCTCTGACAAAGTGTTCAAGCATTTGTACATCAACAGTAGAGAATCCTTTTGAAACCCCTGCTGCTTTAATAAACTCTTGAATTGCTTCTGGAGTATACCCTTTTCTACGTAAACCGGAAATTGTTGGCAATCGAGGGTCATCCCAGCCGTCTACATAATTTTCTTCAACTAATTGTTTCAATTTGCGCTTACTCATAACCGTATGCGTTATATTTAATCGTCCAAATTCGATTTGTTGTGGTTTACTTTCCATTTCGCACTCTTCAACAACCCAATTATAAAGAGGGCGCTGATCTTCAAACTCCGTTGTACAAAGGGAGTGAGTGACTCCTTCAATGGCATCCTCAATTGGGTGAGCAAAAGCATACATTGGATAAATGCACCATTTGTCCCCCGTATTGTGATGAGATGCATGAGAAATACGATAAATAACAGGGTCACGTAAGTTGATATTAGGTGAAGACATATCAATTTTTGCTCTTAAAACCTTGCTCCCGTTTTCGAATTCTCTAGCTTTCATCCTTTCGAATAATTCTAAGTTCTCCTCTACAGAACGATTGCGATAAGGACTTTCTTTTCCTGGTTCTGTTAACGTTCCGCGATATTCTCGAATTTGTTCTGCCGTTAATTCATCCACATATGCTTTTCCTTTTTTAATGAGCAGAACTGCCCGACGATACATTTCATCAAAGTAATTGGAGGCAAAGTGAAGTTCTTCCCACTCATATCCCAGCCACTTTACATCCTCTTTAATGGAATCCACAAATTCCTGATCTTCTTTCAGTGGATTTGTATCATCAAACCTCAAATTGGTTTTTCCGTTAAACTCATCTGCTAAACCAAAATTAATAATGATGGATTTCGCATGGCCGATATGGAGGTAACCGTTAGGCTCAGGTGGAAATCTTGTAACAACTTCTTTCCGTTTTCCACTTTCCAAGTCCTCCACAATAATGTTTCGAATAAAATTTGAAGAATTGTTATCCAACCGTTATCAACCTTTCTACATTTATGTACATGGTATTTTTCTTATTATATCAATATTTGCTTAAAAAATCTTTTCTACCTGGACCAGTATTTCACTTTCATAAAAAAAGTTTACTTATCATTTTAACAAAACTGAATAGGAGAAAACCAGATATTCTAATCTAAAATGTAAAACAAATATCCTTTTATAATCATTTTTAAAATTACACCAATTCAAAAAACACTATTGACATATTGGCAATATCCGATTAAAGTAAGCTTATCTCAATAAACTGAATAAAAAGAATTCTCTTATCAAGAGTGGCAGAGGGACTGGCCCGATGATGCCCAGCAACCGTTCCGTATGGAATTGGTGCTAATTCCTGCAAAACAATTTTGTTTTGAAAGATAAGAGGGGAAAGTCCTATTTATGTGTGATGAACCTCTCTTTTCCGGAGAGGTTTTTTAGTTAAATAGGACTTTATTATTTTATTAAACCAACCTTTCCAATAAATTTAATTAGGTTTATGAATTTTAAAAAGGGGAGATTGCAAAATGAAAAGGAACTTTTTTAGAAGTGCTATGGTCTCATCGATTGCAGCCATATTATTACTAACAGGATGCACATCCGGTGGTGAATCTAAACAAGCAAAAGGAAATGTCAATGCATCGTTAAAAGGCGTACCAGAGGTATTTACAATGGAAGATCCCATCAAAATTAAGGTGATTAGAAAAATTGGTGGAGATGATCATACGGCCCAATTTCTCGCAGGAGCGAAAGAGGAAGGGGAAGCACTTGGACTACAAGTTGATGTTTTTACAGCGAATGGTGATACAGCAAAGTTTCATGATGCTATCAATCAGGCGCTGAATCAAGATTATGATGGTTTTATCATTTCACATGGCGATGATGATGCAACTGTTGAGGATGTGAAGAAGATTGTTAAAGCAGGAAAAAGTGTGGTTACCTTTGATTCCAATCCTAAGCTTTCTGAAGTGGAAGGAGTTACACTAACATCCCAGGATGATGAAGCATTAGCAAAGCTTTCATTGGAACAATTAGTGAAGGATCAAAAAGGGAAAGCGAATATTGTATATCTTTGGGTTGATGGCTTTCCACCAATGGTAAGAAGAGACAAAGTTTATAAGGAGACTTTAGTTGCTAATCCAGGAATTAAAGAGATTGAAAGATTTGGCGTTGCAACAGCCAATACAACAGTTGATACCCAAAATGCCGTTGCAGCAATGCTTAATAAACATCCGAAAGGAAGTATCGATGCTATTTTTGCTACCTGGGATGCCTTTGCTACAGGTGCTGCCCGCGCTATTAAGGAAGCAGGAAGAAATGAAATCAAAATCTATGGAATTGACGTTTCCAATGCTGATCTTCAAGAAATCCAAACTGCAGGTAGTCCTTGGAAGTATACAGCTGCTGTGGATCCTAAATTAATTGGTGCTGTGGATTTGAGAATACTTGCGAAAAAACTTGCAGGGGAAGAAACCCCACAAACCTATGATTTAGAAGCTTCACTTGTTTCTCAAGATGCGTTGCAAAAATCAAAGGATCCCGTCAATATGGTTAATTTAGCTAATATTATCGATGGATGGGGAAAGTCTACAGCATTTGAAGAAGATTGGATGAAGATATTAAAGGAGCATAATAAGAAATAAAATGGAAAGCACTCTCTTAATTGAAAATGGGAGGGTGCTTGTTTATGGAATAGGAGCTTTAAATTAGGGTGAGAGAGGGGGAAAGGAAATGAGCAGGAGTTTACTAGAGTTAAAAAACATCTCGATAGAATTTCCGGGAGTGAAGGCCTTGGATGGAGTGAACTTTTCATTATCAGTAGGTGAGATCCATGCTGTAATTGGTGCAAATGGTGCGGGCAAATCAACTTTAATGAAAGTGATTTCTGGTGCTTATACTCACTATTCAGGTGAAATAATGTTGAATGGAGAAAAAATAGAGATTCAATCTCCAAGAGATGCACAAGAAAAAGGAATACAAATTGTTTATCAGGAAGTGGATACCGCGTTGATCCCATATCTTTCTGTTGCTGAGAATATTATGTTACATGATGTGGCTCATGAAACGGGAAAGAAGCAATGGATCAATTGGAAGAGGCTTCATAAGCGAGCATCTGACATTCTAGAAAGTATGAATATCAATTTGTCTACCAAAAGACTTGTAAGTGAACTGACATTGGCTGAAAAACAAATGGTGCTAATCGCAAGAGCTCTATCGAGGCGGTGTGAATTTTTAATCTTAGATGAACCGACAGCTCCTCTTAGCCAAAAAGAAACAAAAGAGCTATTCCGTATCATTCGAAGGTTGAAGGAGCAACAGGTAGGGATTATTTTTATTTCCCATCGCTTGCCGGAGATCTTTGAGATTTGCGAAGAGATTACGATTATGAGAAATGGCCAAATCGTAGCGATGAAAAAAATTATTGAAACAACGCAAAATCAAGTTGTGGAATATATGCTTGGGAGGAGCTTAGAAGAGCAATATCCTCCTCATCAAGCAGATATTGGAGAAACTGTTCTGGAAGTAAGAGGGTTGAAGGATACAGATAAAATAAAATATATCGATTTATATGTTAGGGCCGGGGAAATAGTTGGATTGGCAGGTCTTGTTGGTGCGGGGAAAACAGAGATTTGTAAAGCAATATTTGGGGCTGAAAATGTAGAATCAGGAGAAATAAAGCTGAATGGGAAAACGGTGAACATCAACAGCCCTTATGTAGCGGTCAAAAACGGAATCGCTTTTATTCCTGAAGAAAGGCGAAAGGAAGGAATTTTTATTAATGAAACGGTTGGTACGAATTTATCAGCTGTCAGTTTAAATTTTTTTACCCATAAAGGCGGCTTTTTGAATCGAAGAAAAATGAAGCAAGCTGCACAAAACCTTATTGCCCGACTTGGCATCAAAACACCGTCCGATGAGTCCTCTGTATCCAATCTTTCAGGAGGAAATCAGCAAAAGGTAGCAATAGGGAAATGGCTTGTCCTGGATGCTGTTATTTATCTTTTTGATGAACCTACAAAAGGGGTCGATGTTGGGGCGAAAAAGGATATATTTGAACTGATTATTGAATTAGCCAAAAGAGGAAAAGCCATCATCTATGCATCTAGTGAATTAGATGAAATTATGGGAATAACCAATCGGGTTTACTGTTTGTATGATGGACAGACCATCATGGAACTTGATACGAAAGCAACGAATGAGGAAGAGATTTTATATTATTCAACAGGAGGCAGATAGAATGGAAATAAATACGCCCATACTTAAAACCGCCCCGAAAAAGGTAAAATTCGAGTTATTTTCATTTTTATATAAATATGGAACAATCCTAACCATTTTTGCTCTTATCATCATTTTTTCGGCAATAAATCCGACTTTTTTACAAGGTAGCAATATAATCAATATTTTAAGATCAATATCAATTGTGACGATTATTGCTATTGGAATTACAATCTCTTTATCAGTGGACGGTTTTGATTTATCTGTTGGTTCCGTGACCTCTTTATCTAATGCGATTGTGATTTCGATGTTTGTTTGGTTTTCACAAAATACAGTGGTGGCCATTCTTTCGGCAATTGCTGCATCCTTATTGGTTGGTTTAGTAAATGCATTTATGATTGTTAAATTAAAGATTCCCGATATGCTCATGACTTTGGCAATGATGTTTATTATTCAAGGAATCGCACTTACTTACACAAAAGGAGCAACAATTTCACAAAATATGGTTATGCCAGATGGAACCTTTTCTAAAGGTTTGATTCCCGTCTTTTTCACAAAAATTGGTCAAGTCCCATGGATTATTCTCATTATGGCAGTGGCTGTAATTGTTGTTCATATTTTTTTGACGTATACGAAGCATGGAAGATATATGTATGTAATCGGAGGAAATCGGGAAGCAGCAAGATTATCAGGCATTCAAGTAAATAAATACCGCATCATCGCCTATATATTGTCGGCTTTTTTTGCTGCAATTGGTGGAATCATCCTTTCCTCAAGGGTTATGACTGCGGAAATCAATGCAGGAGCTCCATACTTAATGGATTCAGTTGCCGCTGCTTTTATCGGTTTTTCGGTGCTTGGAGCAGGCAAAGCGAATGCTTTTGGGACATTTGTTGGAGCTGTGTTAATCGGGCTGCTACAAAATGGTCTAGTCATGTTATCTGTCCCTTATTATTCAATGGATATCGTTAAGGGAGCTGTACTAGCATTTGCCCTAGCTATTACGTATTACAAGCAAAAATAAATGAAAAAGAGCAGCCCAATAAAGGAAAGGGTTGCTCTTTTCTCTATCATACAAGTTCTTTTCTCTACATATATATATATAATTACATTTCTACACGGTTGATTATCCCCGAAAAATATTATTTTAATATGGTAGTTTCCTAAAGTTTTTTTCTACATTTTCTTGCAAAATGCTACAACTAGAATTATACTCAATAAAAAAGACTGAATAATGATAATATTTAGTAGAAAGTGAAAATACAGATTTTTAAAGGAGGATTTTTATTGATGAAGAGGCTGTCTTTTCTTATGGTAGCAATGCTTGTCTCGATTTCTCTTATTCTATCGGCTTGCGGTACAAAGGAAGCAAGCAAGGACGAGAAGAGTGATGGAGGAGCAAGCAAAGAGACAAAAACACTGAGAGTAGTAACAGATGCAGCGTATGCACCATTTGAATCCATGAAAGGAGACCAAATTGTTGGTTTTGATGTGGATTTTGTTAATGCCGTTGCAAAGGAAGCAGGCTATAAAATTGATTTAGTCCATGTTGGTTGGGATCCGCTATTTGTTGAAATTCAAGATAAACGTGCTGATCTTGCCGTCTCGGCGATTACAATTGATAAAGCTCGAAAAGAAACCTATGATTTCTCAGTGCCATATTTCTTATCTACTAACAAAATTTTAGTACCTAAAGGCAGCAGTATTAAATCAGCTGCAGATCTTAAAGGGAAGGTCATAGCTGTTCAAAATGGAACAACTGGTCAGGCAGCAGCTGAAGGGATTCTTGGAAAAAATAGTAAGGATATTAAGAAATTTGAGAATAACAATCTCGCAATCATGGAGCTTAAAAATAAAGGCGCAGATGCCGTTGTTGCGGATAATACCGTTGTTGAGGAATATGCAAAAAACAATCCAAAGGATAAATTAGTTGTGATTGAAGATAAAGATAGCTTTGCTCAAGAGTACTATGGATTAATGTTTCCAAAAGGCAGCGAGTTAAAAGTTAAATTTGATGAAGCCATTAATAAAGTTTTTGATAATGGAACATATGCGAAAATCTATCAAGATAATTTTGGTACAGAACCTGATATTGAAAACTTAAAAGCACAGCAATAAAAGAGTGGAAATTGCGTAACTCTGTAAAAGGTGTTACGCCTTTTTTCGCTTTTCATGATTTTTTCGGAAATATCACCTATTAGATGATGCTAGAAATAAAGGAGAGGGAAGCTATGGATTTCCGTTTTGACCTGATAGCTGACTATGCCCCGTTCTTTTGGAAGGGGACACTTTTAACGATTGGCCTGTCCATTGCAAGTATCCTAATTGGTACGGTTTTAGGGCTACTGATTGGATTAGGAAAAATGATGAAGAATAAGGTTCTTGCATTTCCGTTCGAATGCTACATTACTCTTTTTCGTGGGACTCCTCTTTTAGTCCAAATATTGATTATCCATTTTGGAGTAGTTCCCTTATTTACGGGTTCAACCAATGGAGTTTTAGCTGCAATTATTGGTCTTTCGCTCAATTCAGCCGCCTATATTGCTGAAATTTTCAGAGCGGGCATTCAATCAATTGACAGGGGACAGATGGAGGCTTCAAGATCATTAGGAATGAACCATGTACAAGCCATGAGATATGTGGTGTTACCACAAGCTTTTAAACGAATGATTCCGCCGCTAGGGAATGAATTTATCGTACTGATTAAGGATTCCTCTTTGGCATCTGTTATCGCAGCTCCAGAGCTTATGTATTGGGGACGAGCTATGCAGGGTCAATATTATCGCGTTTGGGAACCACTACTTACAGCTGCGTTAATTTATCTAATTTTGACATTAACCTTAAGCTTCATATTAAGATTTCTTGAGAGGAGGCTCTCAACGGAATGATTAAAGTAGAAAAATTACAAAAGTCATTTGGTTCTCACGAAGTGTTGAAGGATATCAATGTTGAAATCAAGCCACAGGAGGTTGTGGTGGTCATTGGACCATCCGGTTCGGGAAAATCCACCTTTTTAAGATGTATCAATTTACTAGAAACGATTACGAGTGGTCATATCTATATTGAGGGCGTTGATATTACGGATAAAAAAGTGAATATTAACGAGATCCGAACAGAGGTAGGAATGGTTTTTCAACAATTCAATTTATTCCCGCATAAAACAGTGCTTGAAAACATCATGCTTGCTCCTTTAAAGGTGAGAAAAGTAGATAAGGAAAAGGCAAGGGAGAAGGGCTTGGAGCTTTTGAAAAAAGTAGGCCTTGAGGATAAAGAAAAGGCCTATCCGGATTCCTTATCGGGCGGGCAAAAGCAACGGGTTGCCATTGCAAGAGCGTTAGCAATGGAACCAAAGATTATGCTTTTCGATGAACCAACCTCCGCACTAGATCCGGAAATGGTCGGAGAAGTGTTAGAGGTTATGAAACAACTGGCTAAAGAAGGAATGACCATGGTCGTTGTGACACATGAAATGGGCTTTGCTCGTGAAGTCGGCGACCGCGTGTTATTTATCGATGGTGGCTATATTGTAGAGGAAAATGTTCCAAAAGAATTATTTGAAAATCCTCAGCATGAAAGAACACAAGCTTTCTTAAGTAAAGTTTTATAAAGTGAAACTTCCATCAGTGAGGGTTGAATGGCAGACTAAAAGCGCGACGTCCTGTCGCAACGTCTGCACTAGCACGTCCTGTGCGTCGAAAACCCCCACTGATGGTTAGTCACGCAAAGCCTGATTGATTTTTCTAAGGGCTGAAGCCCAAAGAAAAATCTTATTTCACTTATCACGCTCATAGCGCCACGTCCTGTGGCTTTCGCCTGACTAGGACATCCTGTCCGTCGTCGGACCTTTACGGACAGTTGATCTCCCACTTATCTTCTTCGCATTTTCAAAATCTTGAAGTGGGGGTCAAAATGTCCGTTAAGAGTGGGATAAATAATGAATGGAAATCCCTTACTAAACTGTGGGGGATTTTTTGTTATGGTCGATAACTATGGTTGATAATATATAAGGAAAACAAAATTAGGAAAGAGAGGAAAAACCAAGTGAAAAATGCCCTCCAAAGTTGTAAATTGCTATATTTCGCAAAGAAAAGTCTACTTCACTAAAAATACCTCCAGACTATTCGAGCCCTTCCATGTTGATTATGAATAAATTAAGACGAATCTATTTCTTAAACGTTAATATTTAGGAAAGAATTGAAAACAAGGTTGATAAAAGGAAAAATTCGTTTTAACTTTGTAGAAGGAGAAGTTTTTCGTACTTCGAAAAGCGAAGGGAGAATTGAACCATGAAAATTTTAGTGATAGAGGATAATGAAAGTGTTTGTTCAATGATAGAGATGTTTTTTACAAAAGAAGGAATTGAAGGTGAATTCGTCAATGATGGGTTAGAGGGTTATAACAGGTATAAAAGTGGAACATGGGATGCGCTCATTATTGATTGGATGCTGCCTGGTATGGATGGAGTCAATATCTGCCGCAAGATTCGTGAGGAGAAAAGTTCTGTTCCCATAATTATGCTGACAGCTAAGGATAGTGAATCAGATCAGGTTTTAGGACTTGAAATGGGAGCGGACGATTATGTGACGAAGCCTTTTAGTCCGTTGGCGCTTATGGCGAGAATCCGCGCCGTTACTCGTCGATATCAAGGAGGGCAAAATGAGTCCGTTGCGAAAGGTTCCATTCAAACACAATATTTTAAGATTAATAAGGATACAAGAGAAGTCCTGTTAAATGATCAGCCGATTACGAATTTAACACCAAAGGAATTCGATTTATTATATTATTTTGCGCATCACCCGAAACAAGTTTTTTCACGGGAGCAACTTTTAGAAGCGGTATGGGGCTATCAATTTTATGGAGATGAACGGACGGTGGATGTTCATATTAAACGCTTGCGTAAAAAAGTGGGCACTGATAATCAACCATTTTTCCATACTGTTTGGGGTGTCGGCTATAAATTTGATGAGACGGAAGACGGAGCATGAGATTTAAATATATTTATCAACAGTTTATCAGTCACATCAGTATTATTATTGTTGCGTTTTTAGTATTAAGTCTATTGTTCTCTCATTATGTAGAAAATCTTGTCTACAACAATAAAACAGAGGAACTAATATCTTATGGGAAAAATATTTTGCAAGACCTCGATCGGAATAAGATTGGTTCAGAATCTGTCATCAGCCAGTATGCAAGGGTATTAACTGGTAGAGGGATTAGCTTCAGTCTCTTTGATATAAATCAAAATATCATGCCTTTTGGAATTCCCGGCCCTGATATCGAATTTTCAAAAGAAGAGTGGGATAATTTATCAAGCGGAAAAGCGGTAGTCGTGAAGTATGATTTTAAAAGGTACAACAAGGATGTATCATTGGTTGCATTACCGTATATGAATAATGGACAGTTTGTCGGAGGGATATTACTAATCTCACCTGTTAGCGGTTCACGGGAGATGATTCATGATATCAATCGCTATTTAATTTTAACCGTATTGATTGCATTGGTTGTCTCCTTGTTGTTAAGTTGGTTTCTATCCAAAATCCATGTCAAACGGATTAATCGGATTCAGGAAGCTACTTCATTAGTCGCATCGGGAGATTATACGGTTCATATTCCTTCCTCTAATTTTGATGAAATCGGTGAACTAGCGAAGGATTTTAATAGCATGGTTGGAAAGATAAATGTCTCAATGGAGGAGATTGAAAGTCTTGAAAATCGAAGAAGACAATTTATGGCCGATGTTTCGCATGAAATGCGGACTCCTCTGACCACTATTAGCGGGGTTATTGAAGGAATTAGAAATGATATGATTCCGGAAAATGAAAAGGAAAAAGGCTTGCAATTGGTGAGCAAGGAAACGAAAAGGCTCATACGTCTTGTTAATGAAAATCTGGATTACGAAAAAATCCGATCCAATCAAGTAAAGTTATTTAAGGAAAAAATTGATCTTGCTGAGGTGCTTGAAATTATTAAGGAACAGTTAGAATTTCAGGCGGACGGAAAGAACGATCAGATTGTGTTGGATGTCGAAGAAAATGTATTTGTTCATGCAGACTATGATCGACTTATCCAAATATTAATTAATATTACGAAAAATAGTATTCAATTTACGGAGAATGGTGTGATTACCTTAAGAGGAAAAGCTGGCGAAAACGAATCGATGATTGAAATTGAAGATACGGGAATTGGTATTGATCCTGCTGAAATTGAAAAAATCTGGCGCCGCTTTTATAAAGCGGATATTTCGCGAACGGGTACTCCGTTTGGCGAGTTTGGACTTGGTCTATCGATCGTTAAACAATTAGTTACCCTTCATAATGGGACGGTTGAAGTCTCCAGCGAAAAAGGAAAGGGAACCAAATTCATTTTACGTTTTCCAACGGAAGAAATTCAAGCATAAAGAAAGCAAACAGGTTGGCTTAAGGGTATTTTCAATGCCCTTCTGTGCCAGCCTTTTTAATAGCTTCTGCTGATCCAAATCTTAATCATTTCAAATAAAGAAAGGAATTGTTTTTCAGATGCCGAATATAAAGGTTATTTGATGGTTTAAGATTTTGGAGGGGATGAATTGGCTTATTCGGAATGGCATCTTGTTGCAAAAACAAAAAGCTATCATGTGAGCAATGTGAAGCTTTTGGATTATTTAGATCAAGCACGCACGGAATGGTATCATTTTTGTAAAGGATTAGGGGTAGAAGCTGTTGTGGTGCATATCAGTGCCGATTACAAAAAAGAGGTTTTTGATGGAGATCCCATAATGATTCGTACTTGGATGGAACGTGTGGGGAATACAAGCTTCGCTATTAAACAAATAATGGAAAGAGAGCCGTTAGAAAGAATTGTGGAGGCAGAGGTTATCCTCACCACAATTGACTGTCAATCACGAATAAAAGTGTCCGTTCCTTTTGAGGTTCGGCAGTTGCTACATCAGGATATAAATTTAAAAACGGTATTAACATGTGAAGATTAATTAAATCAGGGCTGACTCACAAGATTATTAAAAAAATTTGTAGATCCGCTTTTTTATGCCACATTCATATACGTTCAAAAATGGGAAAAACATGAATGAAGCAGGCTTTAACCACCGTATATTCATGAACATTTCTAACTCTATTAAAGGAATGTTAACAATTCTTTCATATTTGAGGGCTATAGTTAAGCCATACCAAATAAGAACAGGTGTTAGCAATATAAATCGAGAATCTTTAAAGGAGGAAGCGTTCATGGATATGAATGAAGAAAAAAATAAAAATGAAGATGTGAATCCAATAGACGATATGTCTGCAGCAGAAAAAAAGAATATTGTAGAGGACATTAATTCAACAGTTGAGATGTATAAAGAGGAGGAGAATTCTAGCGCAAACGAAAGAGAGCAAACAGACGAAGGACAGCCAACACAAACAAATGTTTCAATGAATAAAAAGGAACTGGGTAGAAGAGGATCCATTTTTAAAGGAGTCATCTCAACAGTGGCAGCTGGAGTGATTGGCTCAGCCCTTACATTGGCGGTTGCCCCGCATACAGATTATTTTAAAGATTTGTATTCAAGTGGATCGAAGGTTGAAAGTGCATCACAGGATGTAAATAACTCTAGTAATAGCACGGTTCAAGTTCAAAAGACTTCAACAAGTTCATCCAGTTCGATTGCAGACACGGTTGAAAAGGCTTCTAAGGCAGTTGTGGGAATTGTCAATATTCAGGATCAACAGTCCAACTTTAATTTTAATAGTGATAGTCAAAGCGGCGGAGATGTGGAAAGCGGAACGGGATCTGGTGTTATTTTTAAAAAGAAGGATGGCATGGCGCTTATTGTAACGAATAATCATGTCATAGAAGGGGCAAAAAAAATTCAGGTATCCCTTTATAACGGGAAAAAGGTGACAGGTAAGCTTATTGGCGCAGATGCTTTAACGGATTTGGCTGTCGTTGAAATTGACGCTAAAAATGTAACGAATGTGTTAGATTTTGGGGATTCTTCAACTTTAAGACCTGGGGATCAGGTGTTAGCAATTGGAAATCCACTTGGCTTAGATTTCTCACGCTCTGTGACACAAGGAATTGTGAGTGCAACCAATCGAACAGTTGCTGTTAGCACATCTGCAGGTGATTGGGATTTAAACGTAATTCAAACGGATGCCGCAATTAATCCTGGAAATAGCGGTGGGGCATTAATTAACACGTCAGGTCAAGTAATGGGAATTAACAGCATGAAAATCGCAGAAAGCGGAGTAGAGGGCTTAGGCTTTGCAATTCCAAGTAATGACCTTGTTCCAATCATTAATGAAATTATCGAAAAAGGAAAAGTAGAACGCCCATATCTTGGGGTTGCTTTAACTAGTCTAGACGAGGTCCCACAAACCTATTTGCAAAGTCTTGATAAGAGTATAAAATCAGGTGCAATCATAACCCAAATTGATCCGGATTCTGCAGCAGCAAAAGCAGGCCTTGAGGTGGAGGATATTATCCTATCCATCGATGGTCATAAAATTGAAAATACCAATGACCTACGCGAATATTTATATTCAAAAATCAAGATCGGCGACACTATTAAACTAGAAGTTTATCATAATGGTAAAACGAAAACAGTGAATGTGAAATTATCAGGTAATAGTATTTAAACGAAATTATCAGAAGCAGTCTCCTCATTAGGGGGGGCTGCTTTTTTGTTTAGGAAATTACACTAGCGTGGCATTAAATAAAATTTAATCTGGCAAGTGTTTTATTACAAAAATTTTCTACAGGACAAACTCTTCGTGGTCTTTTGCATCATGAGATTCAATAGAAGTTGTATTAAAGAATTAAACAAGCGTTTGATGAATCTTATAGAAATGGATAAGTAAGGAGTTTGATAGGAGGAAATAAAACTATGCCTATATATAAGAATAGGGTCATGGGTCGTTATTCCTATTTATACGAAATATTCTGTGAATGGGATAAAATCCCTATATTACCATATTTCCATAAACCTTATAATAATTAATTGTAGAAATATGGGAAATTCCTCATAAGGGAAGAGGCGAGGAAATGGATGTCAAAAATAACCCCTCTGATTGGGAGAGAATGAGATCGGGTGTCGGAAATTTAATCGGACTGCACCGCTTTGGCAAAGGGATGATTGATGAGCTAAAGGACATAAGCGAAAATTTGGAGGATGCCAAATCGGATATTGAAAACTATGATAGTGACGGTGTCATCCAGTTCGAATATACGAGTCAAAAGGGCAAGTATCAGGACTTGTTTGACGACCACTAATCGGATCGGGGCTAAGGAAATTCAAACAATGTATGCTGGATATGGCGTCCAGCGAACCCTAGAAGTTCCGAAAACCAAGGTAAGCCTAGAGGATTTGTTTATCTCCATAAAACTTTCATTTATTTTTCAGAAAAATTTGTTATTCTAGAAACTAGATAAGTGTCTAGATTGGAAGGATGAAAGATGAATGAATCTATTGTTAGCAGAGGATGACGAACGTTTAGGAAAGCTTATTTATCATTTGCTTGAAAAGGAATTTAATCTTGTTGATTGGGTAAAGGATGGAAAGGCTGCTTTAGATTATGCCCTTTTTACGGAGTATGATTGTATTATTCTTGACTGGATGATGCCAAAGCTAAATGGAATTGAAACCTGTAAAAAGCTTAGAGATAAGGGCTATAAGGGAGGGATCCTTTTTCTAACGGCGAAGGATGCCATTGAGGATGTGGTAACAGGACTGGATTGCGGTGCCGATGATTATTTGATTAAACCGTTTAAATTCGAGGAATTATCTGCACGCTTAAGGGCAATATTGCGGAGGAAGGAGAAGCCTTTTGAAGAGGTGCTTTGCTGGGATGATATTGAATTAGATTTGAACACACATGAAGTAAGACGAAATGGTGAAATAATCGACTTATCAAAGAAAGAATATGAGCTACTCGAAATTCTTCTTAGAAATAAGCACCAGGTGATGACAAGGGATGTTTTAATTGAACGAATTTGGGGCTTTGATGTCGATGTTACTCCTAATGCGCTTGATGCTTTGGTGAAGCTGTTAAGAAAGAAAATCGATCAAAAGGGCTCGCCATCCTTAATTCAAAATATACGTGGGGTGGGGTACAAATTGAGGGACGAGGATGTTTAAGACTTTAAAGAATAGACTAACGTTTCTTTATACCGCTTCACTGCTATTCATGCTGGCGATTTTTATTTTGGTTCTTTATTGGTTTATATCAGGCTCCATTCAGAAAGAAAATATGGAGGATTTGCGGCTTTTTTATCAAAAGGAGAGTCATGATATTTTAGAGGATTTCGAGGATGATGATGATGATTACAAGGAACATCGGGGACATAAGGACGAGGGCGATTTAGAACTTAAACCAGACATGCAAATCTTCTACTATCTTTTTGATTCTAATCAAAACCTTATTGGAGGAGAAGAAGCAATAAGTGGATTTTCGAATTATGTGAGCAAGTGGCTTTCGGAAAGCGAGGCGTCTTCTTTATCTAAAGAGGTGAAATGGGAAGGCAATCATCTGCTTATCGCTAAATTTTCCTTAAATAAGGATGGTTATACTTATGGGACCATGATTGTTGGAGAGGATATCACAAATGAAAAGCACATTATTCAAAATATTGTTTGGATCCTTCTGATTATCACACTCGTATTTAGCGTTTTGTTTGCGCTTGTTGGATATTTTTTTGCAGGTCAGGCCATGAAACCCATACAAAAATCCTTTCAGATGCAAAAGAAATTTGTATCTGACGCATCCCATGAGCTTAGGACTCCACTTAGCATTTTTTATAGCTCGGTAGATTTACTTACTCAAGAAGAAGAAAAGAATTTGAGCCCTTTTGGGAAAGAAATTCTGGAAGATGTAAAAAAAGAGTCTGAATTAATGAATAAACTCATTAGCGATTTATTATTTCTTGCAAGAACTGATAATGAGCAATTGAAAATTGAAAAAGAGAAATTTTCATTATCAGAGGTTATGAATGCCTTGCTGAAACGAATGTCACGTATTATTCCCGAGGGAAGAATATTAAAGGAAGAGATAGAGGATCAGGTTTGGATCATAGGAGACCAGGCTCGGATCGAGCAGCTTTTGTATATATTACTTGATAATGCGATACGGTATACAAAAAAGGGAACGATTACCTGCACTATGAAAACAAGGAATCAAAAAATCTTTATTAAAATAGAGGATACTGGTCAAGGAATATCGAAGGAAAATTTATCGCATATTTTTGATCGCTTCTTCCGTGCAGATGCGTCAAGAAATAGAGAGGGCTCCGGACTTGGACTTTCCATTGCGAAAACCATTGTCGAAGCTCATGGAGGACAAATAGATGTAACGAGTGAGCTTGATAAGGGGACGACGTTTATTATTCAATTGGAAAAGGAGTCAAGAATCCAATAGCAATGGTCTAAAGCTCAAAACGCAATCTAAAGCAAAAACTGTTGAAATTAACAGATGGATTGATACTCGCCCCATTTGTTCCTCTAAAGCAATAGAAAAAGCGCCATTTCTTAAGGCGCTTTTTCTATTGGAGTATTCGAACTTTGAGTCTTATTTTTTTTAAGCGGATTATCTAGGAAGCGAAGGATAAGCAGGATGCTAATAAGAATAATACTTCCTCCATATAAACCGGATGCCCAAGGCTCCTTACTATCTGTACCAATCAAAATGCCATGCAACAGCATTAAAACCCATGCAGGTAAAATTAAAAAGTGGATTTTTTTCCACAAAGGCTTTCCTAAAGATTTCATTAGAAAGTCAGATGTAAAGATGGTGAAAAAGAATAAATAGAATGAGATAGTACCTAAACCTGATAAAAAGGGTTCGTTTTTAGATAATAAAGGAATGAAAAGCTCTTTCCATGTATACGGTGCATAATGATCATTTAAAAGTAATAACCCATGGAAAACGACTGCTAAAAAACCGATCCAGCCACTTGCTTGATGCAATTCCAACATAAATGGTTTGTTCTTTTTTAAAGCGGAGAATCTCCCAATTAAACCAGCGGCAATAGAAAGGGTAAAAAGAAAAAAGGCGAGGAATCCAGAAACTCTAATTAGATTCCAATTTGAAAAAGTCTCACTTAACACATAATCACTCCTGTTCTAATTGTCCATCAGAGTGAACAACACAATATTGAAATGGTTTGTCTAGAGTCGCTAAAACGGATTGGATAGGCATTTGATCTTTCATAAAACAGATTTTTGCTCCGATTTCAGCATCAAGACAATGATCCATTATGACGGTGGCTTGGACAATGGAGGAATCAACCGGATTTCCCGTTCTCCCATCTAGAAGATGGTGTTTTTTGTTTTTTCCCTGCCACCAACTGCGATAAATAATATTTGAAGTGGCAATTCCTCCATTCTCAATCTGAAAGCTTCCTAATTGTTCTTCTTCATGAAAAGGATTCATAATCCCAATCTTCCAAGTCTTCTCGCCATTCGACCAAACAGACATATCTCCACCACCGTCAACAATGCCATATCGGCTTTTCGCATTTTCTTTTAACCATTTTGCTGTCGCTTCGACCGCATAGCCCTTCGCAATTCCGCCTAGATCTATCGGCTGATTGGTATTTTTTTTTATATAATATCTGTCGTAGAACTGAAGTGGTTCATTTTCTAATGGTTCCTTTTTTTTGTATGGAACCTCCTCTGAAGCTGCAATAAAGGGGAAGGATCGATTATAACCATGCGCTTCCATATGGTTTAGTAAAAATGGTGAAAACCTTCCTTCCGTTTTCCTTCGGTATTCCTCAGCCTTGAGCAGAATATCATATAACACAGGTGAAACCTGAATCACCTCATCTTTGTTGGCTTGATTAAACCACCATAACTCATTTTGGGACTCAAATCTTGAAAATGATCTTTCGATGTATTGGAGAAAGGACGTGACCTCATTTTTCCAATCGTTATGCTGGCTATTTGAAATTCCGATAAAAAATGTCGTATTCATGATTCTTAATTGGATTGAATCAAGATCGTTTCCCTTAAGTCCTTCTTGTATTTCGATCATTATTGTTTACCCCTTCAGCTGCGGTTTGGGAGGTGGCAAAATTACTCCAATCGAGCTTGGCTAAATCCTTTTCTTTTGCACTCATGGAGTCTGTTATTTCTACTTTTGTTGTGCTTTCAGCGTTTGTTGGCGTAGAATCATTTAATTGTCCAAGTATGAATGCGGAAAAAGCAGTTCCTGTAACTCCGATAATCCACTTTGCTTTCGTTTTTGGTTTCAATTGTCATCACCTCATTTTTATTGTATAGCTTCTAAATTCATCATTTTCTTTTGTTCATCCCAGCTCACTCTATAATCAAGTGCATTTGCTATAACAGAAACAGGGACAAAAAGAGTATTCTCATAATATAATGCATTTGTTGGCATCGGTGTTTTTGCCATATTCTCATAAACAGCATTTGTACCTGCATGTAGAATTAACTCGTTAGTGCCCTTTGAAATCACAAGAATTTTACTTTGTGAATAAAAAGTGGTTTTTGCACCAAGAAGTTCACCTAACTTTTCACCGGAAACAAGGAATTGTCCATACTGGGGTAATACAAATAAATCCACCTTTTGTTGTTGTAATTGAAATGGTACTTCTTGGGCTTCTAGGAATGGAAGATCATTATTGGATGCACTGATAGCTTCCCTTGTCCAAATGTTCCAGTTGGTATTCGGCTGCATATCTTGTTGATAACTGCCACTCTCATCTTGATAGTATTCCGTGTTTTCATCATCATCTTCGTACTTATCACGCTCCTTTCTCTCATCATCTTCGTACTCATCATGCTCCTTTTTCTCATCATCATTAAAAAGAAATCCACCATGCTCCTCTTCGTATCTTTCATGCCCTTCATGCTCTCCATGTTCATCATCATCAGCATTTACAATCAAGCTTGAGAATCCGAAGGTTAAAGTTATTAAAATCGGAATCGTCAACCATTTTGAACGCATCTTCATAAAATTAAATCCCTCCTTGTATTTAAACTTTACCTGCTTTTTCTGAAAAAAAGCTGAAAATCAGAAGGGATTCAATTGATAAAGTGAAACTTCCATCAGTGGGGGTTTTCGACGCATAGGACGTGAAGTGTGCAGACGTTGTGATTGACGTCGCGTTTTTAGTCTGTCATTCATCCCCCACTGATGGTTAGTCACGCAGAGCCTGATTGATTTTTCTAAGGGCTGAAGCCCAAAGAAAAATCTTATTTCACTTATCGCGCTCATAACGCCACATCCTGTGGCTTCGCCTGACTAGGACCTTAATCCCTCGTCGGACCTTTACGGACAGTTGATCTCCCACTTATCTTCTTCGTATTCTCAGAATCTTGAAGTGGGAGTCTTACTGTCCGTTAAGAGTGGGATAAATTTTGAATACTTTATATAGGCCAAAGGAACCTTGTCTAATTCATGACAATTTTCATAATATACAAAATTTAGTCTGTGCCTTTTGTATACTTATTCTAAGGATATCGAATGAATCGATAAGAGGGTGTACTATAATGAGAAAGCAATTCTTTATCATCTGTTTTCTAATCGTCATGTTAATCCTCTCAGGCTGTCAAAAAAACAATACAAGTGTGGATAAAAAGGCTGATCAAACAAGTTTGACAACGCTCAGAGTTATCGCAGATTCAGAACAGGCATTAACTTTATTTAAAATGGAAGAAAAAAATATGGAAAAGAAATTTGGGGTTAAATTTGAATACTATTTTCCTAATCGATTAAATGATAATTTAGAAGATTTTCTTTTTGCGAGTGGTGAAACATATGATATTTATATTTTATTTCCTGGCAAGATTCCACAATATGTAGAAAGGAACATGCTGCTCCCTCTAGACAGCTATATTCAAGGAGATTCTTCATTTGATAACATTATCCCGATTTATCGACAAATCTATATGAATTATGATAATCATGATTATGGGATTGTCTATGATGGGGATACCCATTTGTTGTTTTATCGTAAAGATATATTTGAAAAATATAGTAATGAATATGAGGAGAAATATGGGAAAAAGCTTGAACCTCCAAAAACATGGGAGGAATATGACCAAATAGCAAAATTTCTAACAAGGGATACGAATAATGATGGAAAAATCGATATCTACGGAACGGCTACTTTTACAAGTGACGCAAAGCGTTATGCATGGTTTTCAGAACGCTTTCTTTCCATGGGAGGACAATATTTTGACGATCAAATGCATCCAATGATTCAAGGTCGAAAGGGTGTTAAGGCATTACAGGAGTGGATTAATCTTCAAAATAGCGGAGCTACCCCCCCTGAGTCAATGTATGACTGGATTGATTTAAATAATGTTTTTCTCCATGGAGAAGTGGCTATGGTCGTTCAGTGGAGTGATACATTACGATTTTCTTTTGACGATGGTACTTGGAATTCAAAGGTTAAAAACTTAGTGGGCTGGTCACTTGTACCGGGAGAATTAAAGAATGCTCCAAGGGGTGGTGTCTGGATTGGCCGAGTCATGGGAATTTCCAGTCAAACTAAGAATCAAGAGAAAGCATGGCAGGTTGTTAAATATTTAAGTTCTGAAAAAGTGAGCAGCAAGGCGGTAACCTCTTTAAAAACGATAAATGATCCGTATAGAACAAGTCACTTTACGGCAAAAGGAAAAGGACCATTTCCAAGTCATACGATTAATAAAGAGTTCCTTCAATCCGTTCAAGAAAGTTTAAAAAATACAAATACAGATTTAATGATTCCAGGTGGTTGGGAGTATATGCAAGTACTTGATAAAAATATCGGTCTCGCAATGATTAAAAAGATTAGTACAGTAGCTGCATTAGAAAATACAGCGGCCGAATGGGAAAAAATCACAGACCGATATGGCAGAGCAAGTCAAATTAAATATTATAACCAATGGCGGAAAAAATTAGAGGAGGTTCGTTCTCCATGAAATGGCTAAATTCAATCGCTGCCCGCATATGGTTAACGATGAATATAATTGTTCTTATCGGGATAGTAGCGATCAGTTTAGTTCATCTAATTAAAGAAACCGACCATTTGGAAACGAATTTAAGGAATGAAGGAATCACTGCAGCGAATACTTTAAGCTCAGCGATCGGATTAAATATGCTAAAAGGGGATTATTCGCAAATTAGTCCTTTAGCCTATTCTTTATTGGACCAACCCAATATGAAATATGTCATTATTAAAGATATTGATGGAAGAGTGATTAATCAAAAGGGAGAAACATCCTTTGCCAATAAAAATCAAATCATTGTAGAGAAAGTACCTATTTTATATTTTCAAAAAAATGTAGGTGAGATTGAAATTGGACTTGATACGAGTGAATACCGGGAACAAATTAATTCCTTGGTATTATCAACGATTTTAACGGCATTCATTACGTCCTTGATTTCATTTATTATCTCCTTTTGGTTTAGCAAGCGACTCACGCTGCCCTTGAAAAGATTAGTAGCGGCTACTAGACAAATGACTAGAGGGAATCGAAATATCGTCGTGACTGAGGGCGGCACAAGAGAAATGAATGAACTTCTAGTTGCTTTCAATAAAATGTCTCAGACCGTCCAGAATTATGAAAATACCCTTGTTGAAAAGATTGAGATGGCCACAAATGATTTATCTGAAAAAGTCAAAGTACTAGAAGTAATGAGCAATATTTCTCAATCAGTCATTGAAAATGATTTAAATAAGGATGAAATTATCAAAATCATTCTTGACCAAATGCTTCATTATACAAAGGTTGATCGAATTACCTTATCTATTACAGATGAAATGGATGGGGAGAGCATTAATATTTATGAGTTGGATGAATCAGAATCCATTAAGAAATCAATCATTCATAGCTCAGAGTCACCTATTCATCAGGTTATGACAGACTCTAAGCCATTAATTATTAATAATCTAAATGCAAGCTCAGCATTTTCAAGAGAAAGGGAGTTACTTGCGGAAGGTTTTCTTTCCACTTTAATTGTGCCATTGCTAACGAAATATAAATTTATTGGCACGATTAATTTTTCTTGTAAACAAAAGGATTTCTTCAATGAGGAAATTGTGAAGCAGGTTTCCGTGTTCATCAATCATGTAGCTATGGCTATCGACCGGGCATCTCTTGATGAATCGCTCCATTGGTCAGCCTATCATGATTATTTAACAGGTCTCCCCAATAATCGCATGTATAAGGAGAAAATTGATGAAATTTTATTAGAAAGAAAGAAAAATCAACCCTTTGCGATTATGTTTATGGATATTGATCGGTTTAAAATGATCAATGATACCCTTGGTCATAAAATAGGAGACTTATTATTGATTGAGGTTAGTAAAAGGCTGCAAAATGAGTTGGATGAAGCATTTATGGTTTCAAGAATGAGTGGGGATGAATTCATGATGCTCATCCCTGAAATAGCTTCAGCAGAGGAAACCATTGGCTATGCAGAAGAAATTCTGGAAATATTTAAAAAGCCGTTTTGTGTTCAAGATTATGAGCTTCACATAACTATAAGTATTGGAATTGCGGTTTACCCTTATGATGGTGAGGATCCCGATACCTTAATTAAGCATGCGGATACGGCAATGTATCGAGTAAAAGAGCAGGGAAAAAATAATTTTGCTATTTATTCACCTTTGAAATCAGATCCTTCTTATGACCAACTGATTTTTGAAAACGATTTACGAAAAGCATTGAATAAAAATGAATTTACGTTATTCTATCAACCAAAAATTAATATATTTACTGGTGAAATATCCGGAATGGAGGCATTAATTCGCTGGATTCATCCAGAAAAAGGGATCATTCCACCTTTAAAATTCATTCCGGTGGCAGAGGAAACAGGATTAATCATCCCAATCGGAGAGTTTGTTCTCCGTCAAGCGGCCATGCAAATTATGAATTGGCAGAAGGAAGGACTTCCACCCATTTCGGTTGCAGTTAATTTATCAACAAGGCAGTTCCTTCAATCTAATTTAGTATCAACTGTGGAGAGTATTCTCAAAGAAACGGAGCTACCCCCACACTTACTTGAATTAGAAATTACCGAAAGCATGACCTTGGATATCGAAAGGGCCCTTGGCATATTAGAGGGATTGAAAAAATTGGGTGTTAGTATCAGCATCGATGACTTTGGAACAGGCTATAGCTCCCTTCATTATTTGCAGCAGCTTCCAATTGACCGATTGAAAATTGACCAATCCTTTGTCAGGGATATCACAACAAATGAAAATAATGCGGCCATTGTCTCGACCATCATTCACATGGCCAATAATTTAAAACTTCGTGTAACAGCAGAAGGGGTAGAAACGGAAAGTCAAACCTCTTATTTGCAAAATAATCTTTGTGAAGAAATACAAGGATATTATTTCAGTCACCCTTTACCAGCGGATGAGTTTTTGAAGAACTATCACATCATTAAGGAAAAAGCGAAGGACTGGAAGCTTGAAAATGCAGGGTAAGTGATCAAAAACATTGTGCTAAGGAAAGGAGAGCACAATGTTTTTTCTTTTTGTTAAAGAAATATTAATATGTTTATGAGAACGAAGCAACTTTTATTTCTTTTAGAATATAAAAAAGGAATGTATCGATTGAAGCATTTGATGAAGATTCATCTATTTGTTCTCGTTGTTATTGGGATATATTAAAAATTGGTATGCAGATTATCGATACTCCCAACATTATATGGAATCCATGAAAACAATGAGGACGATATTCTTCATCTCTAATTTTACTTCACCCTAAAAACGAATTCATATGGACTTATGAACTGAGATAAGCTAGTATCAAAAGCAATGAAGATTTTTTACATAATAAAGGAGAAAAACATGAGCGAAAATATGATATCGACATTAAAGCCGTTTATTCAAGCAGCTTGGGAAAAAGCAGGCTTTGTTCAACCGACTTCAATTCAATCAAAGGCGATTCCTTTTATTTTAGATGGAGTAGATGTTATTGCGGAATCTCCTACCGGAACGGGTAAAACTTTAGCTTATCTATTGCCGGTCTTAAATGGAATCGATCCCGTGAAGAAAACGATTCAAGCCGTTATCCTAGCGTCATCACAGGAGCTTGTTATGCAAATCCTGCATGAGGTCCAAACATGGGGAGAAAATAGTGGCATCCGTGCAGCAACATTTATTGGCGGGGCTAATGTGAAAAGACAGCTGGAAAAAATCAAAAAAAATCCGCATGTGATTATTGGAACTCCAGGACGAACCTTAGAGCTTATTAAACAAAGAAAATTAAAGATGCATGAAGTGAAAACCATCGTTTTAGATGAAGGCGATCAATTGTTAACACAGGAACATCGCGGCACGGTTTCTGATATTATTAAGTCCACCCTAAAGGAACGTCAAGTGCTTCTTTTTTCAGCTACATTACCACAGCAAACGGAAGTACTTGCCAGAGAATTATCGGTAAATCCAGAATTGATTAAGGTGGAAAAGGATGAAACGATTGATGCTGCCAATGTAGAGCACCTATATTTTGTTGCTGAGCAGCGGGATAAAATCGCCATTCTTGAAAAAATCGCGAGGCTGAAAGTTAAGGCATTAGTCTTCATGAAGGATATTGGAAATTTAACGGTAGCTTTTGAAAAGCTGGAGTATAAGGGAATAAAAGCAGCAATCCTTCATAGTGAACTGAATAAGGATAAACGAAAAAATAACTTAAAGGATTTTCGTAACGGAAAAACCAATTTATTGTTAGCAACCGATGTGGCTGCCAGAGGATTGGATATTAAGGGAATCACGCATGTGGTCCACCTTGATTTTCCAAAGGATGTAAAGCAATATGTCCACCGTTCTGGACGTACAGGAAGATTTGGAGCAGAAGGAACAGTGATTTCCATTGTCACAGATCGGGAAGAAAGGGAATTGAAGAAGTTTGGTCGGGAGCTTGATATTGCTGTGACAGAAAAACTCTTTTATAAAGGGGAAATTTGTAACAAAGAGGACAGAAAATAATTTCAGCAAGGGACCTTCGCATAAGGTTCCTGTATTTTACTCATACTATTTTTGACTTTTTCTAAAAGGAGATATGGTATATGGGTAGAACAAAACGTGGAAATGCCAATGCACAGCGTAATAAAAATAAAAAGGAAGGACCACGGACGAGCGAGGAGCTAGTGGAATTTACAAACACGGAGAAGGAAAGAAAAAATAACGTACCATTAGATTAGCCATTAACAGGATCTTGTTCTTTTGAGAAGAAGGTCCTGTTTTTTATATTGTTCAGTACCTTGCATTATTCACTACTGTAATTTATGATAGGAAATGAAGAATAAGAAGCAGATTTCAAAAGCTATTGAATATTAATCAGTAGTGACAATATGGAATAGGGGGGCACAAAAATTGAATGTTCAATTTAAAAAAGGTGTGCTTGAATTGTGTGTCTTACTTCTTATTTCAAAGAAGGATCAATATGGATATGAATTAGCTCAAAATATATCAAGTAGAATTGAGGTAGCAGAAGGGACCCTTTATCCACTTTTACGACGGTTGACGAAAGAAGGCTATTTAAGCACATATTTATTAGAATCTACTGAAGGTCCTCCAAGAAAATATTATTCATTAACCGCGATAGGGCTTAATTATATGCATCTTTTGGTCAGAGAATGGCAGCAATTTTCAAGGGCAGTCGATGAGTTTATCGAGGAGGGAACGAGATATGGGGAAAATTGAATTTTTGGCGAAATTAGAGTCCTTACTCAGTCGGGTACCGGAAAAGGACAGAAAAGAAATGATGTACGATTATGAGGAGCATTTTGAAATCGGCTTGGCCAATGGTAAGGACGAGGAGGAGCTTATTGCTGAACTTGGTGACCCTTATGTGATTGCTCGTGATTTGCTTGCTGATTATCGGATTGACAGGGATGAACGTGTTGAACATAGGCAGGTTGATAAAGAGCGAATAGAACCAAATCGGGTTGATCAGATAAAAACAAGTAAATCTGAATCGAATGTACTGCGCGCCATTTTTATTATGATCGGGTTGTTTTTTATTAATGTCATCTTTATTCTAGGGCCGGTTATTGGCATCATTGGGGCGTATATTGGTCTTTGTGCGACCGCGATTCTCTTAACATTATCACCTATTATCATCATTTTTGCATATGTAATGGGCTATACTTATGAAAGTTTTACTGCATGCTTCTTTGTTTCTATTACAGCCTTTAGTTTAGGTGCATTGTTTAGTATTACGATGTTCTATGTTGGAAAGTTCATCTATTATCTAGTGGTTCGCTATATTAAATTTAATATCAGATTGATTAAAGGAGGGAAGTGATGATGAAAAAAATGATTGTAGGCTTATTCTTATTATTGGTGGTTGGGATCATTGGCTCAGTCGTGTCGATTAAAGCAGATGGTGGCTTTTCATTTAGAACCTTTAAAGTTGCTGATAAAGAAGTCGTGAATGGAGATAAAATTGATTCAATCGATATAGATTTATCATCTAGTAATGTTCAAGTAGTACCTACCAAGGAAAAAAATATTACAGTGGAGCTATCAGGAAAGGTAAGTAAAAAATTAAAAAACAAATATAAACTCGATGTTCAGGAACAAGGTCGTACATTGAAGATATCCATCAAAGGAGAGGATGTGATTATCTTCAATATAGGGACGTCAATTATGAATATGAATGTAGATGTGTTGTTACCAGAAAAAGTGTATCGCTCCCTTAAAGTGAAAACCTCATCCGGATCAAATGGTATCGAGAATCTTCAAGCAGAGAATATTATTCTGAAGTCCAGTTCTGGAGATATTGAAGCCAGAGGATCAGTTTCAAAGTATCAATTTAGTTTTAAGTCTTCAAGCGGAGAAGTAAGTTCAGAGAATAATCAAGCGAATGAGTTTGTTTTACAGGCAAGCAGTGGTTCTATAAACGCCATAAATCAACAAGGAAAACAATCAACATTTCATACTTCCTCTGGTGAAATCAATGTGTCCAATGGAATCGGTGATCTTCAGGCTGACACCTCCTCAGGAGATATTGACATCAATAATGATGAGGTTACAGGGGATTTAAATGCATCTACTTCAAGTGGAGAAGTCTCCGTTTCCTATAATGAAAATCCAAATTCATTAGCAGTTGATTTTAAAGGCAGCTCCGGAGAAGGGAATATTGGCATAAAGGGACTTAATTATGAAGAAAAGTCAGAACACCGAATCATCGGACAATTAGGTTCTGGAGAATATAAAATTCAAGTTAGAACAAGTTCTGGAGATTTTAATTTGAATTAATTGGCTAAGGCTTGCTATTGAACTTTTTTTTGAAAATGTCCTTCTTCTCCAAGATGAAGGACATTTTGTCTTTCTATTACTCACTTTTCATTTTCATACTTCTAACCACTTTGAACTCGCCATCATCCAATTTATCGCAGGTTAACGGGCAGTTAGACCCCCACTTCAAGACTTAGAGAAATCGAAGAAGATAAGTGGGGGATCAACTGCACGTAAAAGCCCGATTGGTTCAACTAACTATCAGTGGGGGATGAATGGCAGACTAAAAGCGCGACGTCCTGTCGCAACGTCTGCACTAGCACGTCCTGTGCGTCGAAAACCCCCACTGATAGAAGTTTCACTTTATTGCAATTTATTCAATGGCTTTTTCGCTGGTCCTTCAATCACTTCCCCATCAATTGAGAATCTGGAGCCGTGGCATGGGCAATCCCAGGTATGGTCACCATGATTCCACTCCACTTCACATCCTAAGTGTGTACAGGTGGTATCAACGAGGTGGAGTTGTCCATCTTCATCCTTATAAGCACCAGCCCTTTTTCCGTTTACCATGACAACGGAGCCTTCTTCATTAGCCAAGTCACTTGGGTCTTTTGGGACGAATTCTAATTTTCCTTTGAGAAGATGCCCTGCGACGTCGAGATTAGTGCTAATGAATTTTCGCAGGCTTGGGTCTGTATTGAATCTAGATGGTGAAAATAAGTCAAAATAAGGATTTTCTCTTTCCAAGATGAGGTCTTTAAGTAAACGTGCGGCTGTCATGCTATTGGTCATGCCCCATTTGCGAAACCCGGTTGCAGTTAATATATTTGGATGGTTTTCTGTAATCGGTCCGATCAAGGGGAGTTTATCAAGGGTTGTTAAATCCTGTGTTGACCAGCGATAATTATAGCTTTCTATTCCCAATACTTCACTGGCGAATTTTTCGAGCTCGACATAGTGCTTTAAGGTATCTGGTCCTTGCCCGGTCTGGTGATTTTCACCGCTCACTAAGACGAGTTTTTCTCCATTATAGGGAGTATATCTTAAGGAACGGGTGGGCTCATCTGCACTTATATACATTCCTCCTGGAAAAGCAGTCTTCGTGGTAACGGCGATAACATAGGCTCTTTCTGGATACATTCTGGCAAAATAAAGTCCCTTCTTATCATAAAATGGAAAATGGGAGGTCATGATGATATATTTTGAATTGATTTTATAGCCAGAGCGAGTAATTAATTTTGGATTTGTTCCTTCTTCAATATCGATTGCTGTTGTGTTTTCGAATATGACTCCCCCTTTTTTTATAAATTCTTCCACTAGCTTCTTTAAATATTTTAGTGGATGAAACTGTCCTTGATTTTTCATGATCAGGGCATTTTTTATTTTGATATCAAAAGGGATAGAGTTAGTGATGTTGCCATCGATTCCTAGCCTCTTATAGGCCTCGGCTTCCTTTTCAATCTTTTCTGCATATTTGTCTGAGATTGAATAAATATAAGCATCCTCTTGACTGTAATCGCAGTCAATTTGCTTTTCCTGAATGATGCGAACGATTGAGTCGATTGCTGTTGAGGCTGATTCATAATAGAGCTTCGTTTTTTCTTCACCAAAATGATTGATAAATTCATCATAAATAAGATTATGCTGTGCGGTAACTTTAGCTGTGGTGTGTCCCGTCGTTCCGTTTAGAATTTTTCCGGCATCAACAATCGCAACCTTCATTCCTTCATTTGCTAATAAATATCCGGTTGTAATTCCTGCAATTCCGCCACCAACAATCGTAATATCAAATGATTGATCTTCCATTAAAGCTTGAAATCCTTGCAGTTCTAATTCTCTCCAATAAGGTTCGGGAAATTGCGGCATTTGAACATTCATACTCATACGAAATCCTCCTACAATCTATCTTTGTAGGTAATTTTTCCTTTACGGGGAAATTCCATGTATGTTTTTTTGAAAACTTCGTCGCAATTGGAGTTAGAGAGATTTTCGGACGGTTTAAATGATTTTCATTTAAAGTGGGTCTGAATGAATGGCGAATTCGAACAGTAAAACCTCATTCCAATGAAAACATGTCCTAATGAAGAGCTGATTCGGATAGACAGGATGAATTCCAAAGCAACTAAGTCCGAATCAGCAACACCACCACGGAAATAGAATAAAATGAAAACTGTTCGAATCGGCAACAATCTTTGAGAAAACAGCGTTTTAAAAAAAGACAACTCAAGATTCTTGAGCTGTCTTTGACTAAGTTAGTGTTTCACCTTACTATCGGGTAACCGATCCACTCTCTTGGAGTCTTCGGTGTCCAAGGAAGAGCTTAAAAAATGAAAAAATGTTCCGCCAACCACTCCTAAACAAATGACAAAACCAATCACCATTATCCACATTCCTGCCATTTGCATTCCCTCCTTGTTAACTTATATGTCAAAGGACTAAGGGGCAGAAGTGAACAAATAAGAGGAAAGAAAAAATCTATTCGTCAAACCCAATAGAATTTGTCGAAAAATAAAGGAAATTCAGTTTCTTTTCGAGAATTAAGAAAAAGGATCTTTTATTGGAGGGAAAATAAAGTGAGTTTTAAAACAGCAGATTTATGTGATGATTTTTCAGAAAGCTTAAAAATTTGTGAGCTTGAGTGGAAATCATACGGGAAAAAGAAAAAATTTAATGGACCAATTTGTACAGTAAAGGTGTTTGAGGATAATGTCTTGGTCAAAAGAGCCTTACAAACCATCCCAGAGGGAAGTGTCCTTGTTGTAGATGGAGGCGGTTCAAAAAGATGTGCACTGATGGGTGATATGCTAGGTGATATCGCACAAAAAAGAGGAGTCGCTGGAGTCATTATATATGGCTGCGTTCGTGACGTTGCTGAACTAGCCGAAACCGATACCGGAATATTGGCTATCGGAAGCACTCCATTAAAAAGTGTAAAAAAAGGACAAGGAGAAAATGAAGTAATCCTTCGATTTGGTGGGGTGGAATGGAAGCCTGGTGAATATGTTTACGCTGATGAAGATGGAGTCATTCTCTCAGAGAAGCCATTATTTTAATTGGGAAAGCAAAAGGCCTGCAGATTATAGGATGCAGGCTTTTTGTTGTGCGTTCCGAACCCAAATAGATAGGAGTTCTTGAAAATTCGCTCTACTACAAAGAACCCTCCCCTTAAAATGGAAACACTCCCCTTGATTATTTTAAAAAGGAAAATCGAAATCTAATTTTGAAGGGGGTGTTAGAGTTGAAAAGAATCCTGTTAATCTTGACATTGCTCATGGCAATCAGCACGCTTCCAACAGTTTCATCCGCTCAAACAGTCTACACGGTTCAGCGAGGGGACTCTTTATGGAAGATTGCCGTGCGTTATCAAGTTGGAATCTCAGAGCTTATCGCAGCAAATAAACAATTTTCTAACCCGAATCTGATCTATCCGGGACAAAAGGTTAATATCCCAAATCTAGATGCAACAAAAAGCATTGAACAGCAGGTTATAAATTTAACGAATCAAGAGCGGGCAAAAGCTGGATTAAAGCCATTGGTAGCATATTGGGAATTATCGAGGGTAGCACGCTATAAATCGATGGATATGAGGGACAAAAATTATTTCTCTCATGATAGTCCAACCTATGGAAGTCCTTTCAATATGATGAAAAGCTTTGGAATTACTTATCGCAGTGCGGGCGAAAATATCGCCGCTGGACAGCCGACTCCACAACAGGTAGTACAGGCATGGATGAATAGTCCTGGACACCGCCAAAACATATTAAACTCATCTTATACACATATTGGTGTTGGTTATGCAAAGGGCGGATCTCGCGTTCATTATTGGACACAGCAATTCATTTCAAAATAAGAATTACGTAAAGTCTTGTCAAAACTGGCAAGGCTTTTTTCATATTACAAAGGCTAGTCCTATTTTGACTAAGCCTCAAGTCTGAGATGAAATTAAAGCTCATGCCCGTTATGAGAAGAACGAAATCTAGGTAAGATTAAGACATAGAAAGGAGGCAACAAAAAATGAAAAAATTTGGGTTGCTATTAGTTGGAGGCATTGCAGCATTAGTTTTAATTTCGCATTTAGGTCCGATGATCGGCTTGGTTATTAGTTTGGGGTTAGCATATTTTGCACTAAGGGGATTTTTAAGAGCACGAACAACTGGTGCAAAAGTTGCTTGGGGAATCTTCGGATTTATTGCCCTGATGGCATCAGCTTCAAATGTACCAGCCATTCTAGGGGTTGCCGCTGCATATGTTCTTTATCTTGTATATAAAAAGTGGAATTCAAGAAAAACCATAATGACCAAAGAATCAAATGATCCATTTGATAACTTTGAAAGACAATGGTCTGAAATAAACAAACATTATTAATTAAAAATGATGGAATTGTTCAATGAGGTTTACAAGGAATAAAAAAATATATAGAAATGAAAAAGGAGAGATTTATAATGGCAAACATTTTTACACGAATCAAAAATACGGTTTTAGCAGATATCAACGAAGCTTTAGAGCAAAAGGAAAATAAAAACCCAATTGCTTTACTTAATCAATATTTACGTGAATCCGAACAGGAAACTGAAAGAGTTCGAAAATTATTGGAACGTCAATATATGCTAAAGGATGAATTTACTCGTGAGTATCAACGAGCACTGGAATTGGCGCAAAAGCGTAAACATCAAGCAGAGGTTGCTTCACAGGCTGGTGAAACGGAACTATTTCAATTTGCAGCAGCAGAAACAGCTCAGTATGAAGAACGCGCTGCTCGTTTAAAAGATTCCCTTCAACAGGCACAACAACAACTTGCAGATTTGGAACATAAATACGAGGAAATGAAGCATAAATTAAAGGACATGCAAATTCGCCGTATGGAATTAATGGGCAGAGAAAATGTAACAAGAGCAAACTATCGCATGAACCAAGTGATTGATAACCAATCCTATTCCGATGCACCCTATTCTCGCTTTCAAGAAATCGAATCTTATTTAGACCGTTTAGAGCATAATGTAAATAGCTCTTACTACCGCAATACCATTGACGCACGAATTGTACAGCTAGAAAAAGAAATGAAAAAAAATGAATCACATTCAAATTCTTAAGAAAAACATGGTATTCTAGAGAGGGCGTAGAAATCTACGCCTTTCTGGATTTTTATAAGATAGTGATTTTAACCAAAAGATTTTAGTAGAAATCCTGATGGTTATCATAGAGGAAAATATTTGATTTAGTTAATAGATTGACATGCTCGCATGCCGCAAGAAGGGGGGAAGTTTCTTTGTTTAAAAATAAGAAAAGTGACTTTATTAGCTGGAGCATCCTTATAGGAGCAACGATTTTACTTCTAGAATTATCTTTTTTTAATCATGGCCTCATTTTCTCTCTTCTCGTTGGAGCAGGACTGATCTATATTGGAAGAAGGCGAAAGCCGAGAACTTCAGGAAAAATCCTTTTTTGGGTAGGAATTTTTCTCATTGTTGTTAATATTTTTAGCATGATGACCTTTCGTTTATTTTTAGTTGCGGTATTGATCTATTTCATTATTCAATTTGCGCAATCAAAAAGAAAGCCTGAATGGATTCGCCCCATCATTAAAGATCCCTCAGACCCCATCCTTTCAGGGGGTCCAATTATTAAAAAAGAAACTTTATTGGAAAATAAACTTTTTGGAACACAAAAAACACCTGAGCATGTTTATGAATGGGACGATATCAATATTCAGTCAGGAATTGGCGATACGGTTATTGACTTAAGCTATACAGTCATGCCAAAGGGTGACACCGTTATTTTTCTAAAAAATTTTATTGGGAATATCCAAATCCTCGTTCCATATGATTTAGAAGTGAGTGTTAATCATTCTGTTTTGGTTGGTTCAACAGCGATTTTTGATTATCATGAATCAAGACTTTTCAATCAAAGACTTCACTATCAAACTGCCGATTTTGAAAAGGCAGAACAAAGGATTAAAATTTTCACCTCATTAATTATCGGAGATATTGAGGTGAAACGAGTATGAGTACCATTCAAAGACAAATTTTAATAGGAATTATGATTGCCTTTATGGCATTTCTCTTGATTTCAGTGACTTTTTTATATACGTTTCCGACAATACGTCTAGAAGAGCTTTGGAATAAGAGGCTTATGGATATTCCGTTCATCCTTATCGTGCCAACAGTAAGTGTGTTAATTGGAATGATTTCCGGGCTTTTTTCTGGTCTCAATCTTCGAAAACAATGGCAAACGGTCGATAATTATCTTCATGAGGTTGAAGAAGGCCGTAGCTTTGAAATAAAAGAATCAAATCCCTCAGCAGAAATAAACTCTATTATGCAAAGGGTGGGAAAAATTCAAAGGCAAATAGCGGAACAGGTAAAGCTATCGCAAAAGCTGGCGAATGAAAAAGCAGAGGATCAGGAAAATAGAATTCAAGAAATTATTTCACAAGAACGAAATCGACTGGCGAGGGAGCTGCATGATTCCGTTAGCCAACAGTTATTTGCTGCTTCGATGATGATGTCAGCAATCAATGAAACAAAGCCAGAAACCGATGAACTTGAAGCGAAACAATTAAAAATGGTGGAATCCATGATCCACCAATCTCAACTCGAGATGAGGGCGTTGTTGCTTCATTTACGCCCGGTTGCTCTTAAAGGAAAATCCCTCAAAGAGGGGATGGAGGAGCTCTTATTCGAACTGTCGCAAAAAGTAACGATGAAAATCCATTGGAAGGTAGAAGAATTTCCTCTTGATAAAGGGATTGAGGATCACCTATTCCGAATTCTGCAGGAATCTGTTTCCAACACTCTGCGCCATTCGAAGGCATCTAAACTTGAGGCTCTCCTAATATTGCGAGATGAGCTCATTATTATGAGGATTGTTGATGATGGAATCGGTTTTGATGTTGACGAAAATAAAGCAGGTTCCTATGGATTACAAAATATGTATGATAGAGCAGTTGAAATTGGTGGTACGTTAAAAATTGTGAGTGTCAAAAATAAGGGAACTCGTCTTGAAGTAAAGGTTCCAGTGATGAAAAAGGGTGAGGTCAATGATTAGAGTATTATTTGTGGATGATCATGAAATGGTGCGAATTGGAGTTTCCTCTTATCTATCTGCTCAGCCAGATATTGAGGTAGTGGGTGAAGCAGATAATGGTCGTACGGCTATTGATTTAGCACTCGAGCTGCGTCCAGATATTATTTTAATGGACCTTGTCATGAAGGAAATGGATGGAATTGAATCAACAAGAAATATTATCGAGCGCTGGCCTGAGGCAAAAATTATTATTGTGACGAGCTTCTTAGATGATGAAAAGGTCTATCCAGCCCTTGAAGCAGGAGCAACCAGTTACATGCTAAAAACATCCAAGGCCAGTGAAATAGCCGAGGCAGTTCGGGCTACATACCATGGCCAAACGGTTCTAGAACCGGAAGTAACAGGGAAAATGATGATGAAGATGCGGCAAAAAAACACCCATCTCCCACACGAGGAGCTCACCTCTCGCGAAATGGAAATCCTGTTGTTAATGGCAGAGGGGAAAAGCAATCAGGAAATCGCTGATGAGCTTTTTATTGCCTTAAAGACGGTTAAAACGCATGTCAGCAATATTTTAAGCAAGCTCCAGGTTCAGGACCGGACCCAAGCCGTTATTTATGCGTTTAAGCATTCACTTGTGAAATAATATTGATTGGGTAACAATTGAGAAGAAGATGAAAAAAGCTTGAAGTCTTTATAATGGCCTCAAGCTTTTTGACTATCTGATGATGTAACATATATGGAAAGAGAATCCATTTTTAATGAATAGAAGCTTAAGTTTGTTAAAATGTCTTTGAATGAACGTTCATGGAGTAGTGCACTACTTTTATCATTTAAAATTGATACGTGGATGAAGCCTTGAGGATTAGTTTACGCTCAAAAATTAGAGGATAATCGCGAAAATTACAGAATGCTCGCGAAATCAATGATCCATTTGGGAAGTAGAGATAAAAAATGAGAGAGCTTCAAACATATTTGTGAAAATCGAAATTTATTCGCGACTTTTAAAATTTATTCGCGAAAATCCAAGGTTTATTCGCGACTTTCAAAATTTTTTCGCGAAAACAGGCAATCTATTCGCGAATGCCATTTTTATTCGCGATTTCGAAAAAATACTCGCGATATTCAGTAAATACTCGCGAAAAAAAACAGTTGTTCGCGAAAAGGTGAATTTACTCGCGAAAAATAAGAAATGCTCGCGCAAATCTAGAAATATTCGCGAAAAATAAGAATTGACCGCGACTATTAAAATTTATTCGCAAAAAAAACAATGTAATATCCGCGATATTCCAACTTATTCGCAAAACCAGTTCGATATTGGTAAATAGGGGGAAATACTCGCGAAGTTACAGCACCAACTTATGTTTTGCCACCAAATAAATACGAGCAAACCTTTTCCCAAAAAATCGACTGACTTAATACAAGATAAGGGAAAAATCACCTCTTGCCTCATTTAAATATAAAATCCAAATATCCTTTAAAATAGGCGTTTTTTCACAAACATCAAGAAATAAAAATAATCTCAGGACTTGTCTCATATGTTAAATATATGAGATTGATAAGTTAGGAGAGACAGCATGAATACTTTTTTTAAGGGTACAGTTGTATTAATCATTGCGACTTTTTTTGGGGAATGTATTGAATTTTTGACGAGTATGGTGCTGGCTGATGAACTTGGAAAGAGTGGACTAGGCTTATATATGTCCATCCTGCCAACTATTTTTTTAATTGTTTTATTGGCAAGCTTTGAGCTTCCTATCTCCATTTCTAAATTTATTGCAGAGAAAGAGGAACGGTTTCATAAAAGCATGCTGCAGCATGCTTTAAGACTTACGATCATTTTTACAAGTGTGATGATGACAATAGGAATGGTGCTGATTCCATTTATACCTGCCTTTCATCAGTATCATCCGCTATTGCGCTGGCTTGTGTTCATTTTGATTCCTTTGATCTCGTTCTCCTCCATTGCCCGCGGGCTTTTTATGGGGAAAAATCAAATGGGGAGGGTGGCAATCGCACAGTTTTTGCGGAAAATTGGACAGCTCATTTTATTAGTGTTTTTTTATCAACTATTTGATTTTGATATGGAGACCTCATTATTGATTGCTTTTTGTACGTTAGTGGGGAGTGAAGCGCTTGTCTTTATTTACTTGTTCCATATGTTCTTAGTTCAATATAATCAAATGAAAAGACAGCATTTTACTGTCATTAGTGGGAGAACGGTTAGAAAAAGCTTGATGGCGGTTTCGATTCCAACGACGGCTATCAGAATGTTTCATTCCTTAACGCATGCTGTTCAGCCCTTTCTTATAAAGGCAGCCTTGCTTAAAGCAGGAGTTTCGGAAGGTCTAATCATGGAGCAGTTCGGAGTCATGGCGGGAATTGCGATGACAATTGGATTTTTTCCAGCCTTTATTGCCCAATCGCTTCTTATTGTTTTGATTCCAACGGTCTCGAAGGCGTATGCAGATCGAGACTATTCAATACTGCAAAAGCTGCTTCAGCAGGTGATGCAGATTACGTTTTCTTATGGTGTTCCAGTTTCCATTGCCATCTACTTCTTTGGTGATTCTATTTCGCAATTCTTTTTCCATTCAACGGCAGCGGCTGAATATTTGCAGCTTTTGTGGCCATATTTCTTGCTTCATTTTTTCATTATTCCGTTGCAGGCCTATTTAATCGGATTAGGATTAATGAAGGATGCGTTTTTGCATAATATTTGGTCCTCTATCATTACGTTTAGCGTCATGTATATTCTTGGTTCTCTTCCTGATTTCCAGATGCATGGAATCATTATTGGATTAAATGCAGGATCTGTGCTTTTAACTTTGATGCATTATTTAACGATTTGTAAAAAGATTGGTGTAACCTTTTGGTTAAAGGTTCCGGAAAGAAAGTTTATCGACCATTAGAGGGCAGCATAGAAATGCCCTCTAATGAGACTTAATTTTTCCTCATTTCGTTTAAGGTTTCCTTTATTCCCAATTCATAGGGTGTTTTAGAGATTTGTCCAATGCGGGTTTCAAATTTGATGCCATCGAGAATAACAGGTGTTTCGTTTAAGTACATCATCTCTACATATTCTCTCATGAATGGTTGAAAGAGACCGATTGCTTGGATCATCCATTTGTGAATTCTGCTTAGCCTGATATCACATCCAAAATATTCAGATAGAATTTGCTGTATTTCTCTCCCCGTTATGGTTCCAGCTCCTGGTATATTCCACGTTTCTCCATAGGCCCCTTCATGCATGGCTAAATCAACCAATGCCTCAGCGCCATCTTTTACATAAATAAATTCTCTGGGAATCGTCAAATCGCCAATAAATCCACCTGATTTTTTCTTTAATACCTGCTCAAATGTATACTGAAGCAAGGTGTTTCCTGCTTTCGGACCATAAAAGTCAGGGAAATGAGCAATTAGATAAGATACCCCAGACGCTTCAATTTCCTTTAGTAATTGCAGACGCAGCTTTCCTTTTTTTGTATGAGGCTGCTTGATGGCTAATTCAGTTGTTTTTTGAAGTTGTCGCCCATAAGAATAGATGTTATCAACGTAGATGAAGGGTTTGTTCTGTTTGCGGCATTCATGGAGGATGTTTAAGAGTAAAGGTTTTAATTGATCTTGCCAATCCTGGTAAGGTACATTTATCGCATGGAATATATAGTCGGCATTTGCTATCGCTTTTTCTATATCTGTTTTTTTCAAGGCATCTCCAGCAAATAACTCAACAGAAGGATTCCAATCTTTTTTATATTCCTCTAATTTGTTGAGCGATCGGCTAAATGCAATGGTCGGGATATTTCTTCGTGTTAAGGCGTTAACTAAAGCATTACCCATACTTCCAGTTGCTCCTAAAACAAGTGCTTTTTTCATGAATTATTCACTCCTGTATATTTTATTGACCATTGTTCAAATGATTTGGTAAAAAAAGAAATGGCTTAGCACTTCTTTTATTTTAATGCTTTTAGTAAAAATTGGACATGAGAGTATGCCAAATCTTTCACTTCCTCAAAGGTGGATTCACTGCGAATATAATGGGTAACAAACCCATGCAAACCAATAAAAAGGGACCAAATATCTTTGGCTGTCAAAGGTTTCTGGGACAGACTGGCAATGGCGTCGGCATAATGCATATAGCTTAAATTGGGTCCTTCTTGGATGAAGCTTTTGACCGCGTCATCTCGTAATAAAAACATTACTTCATAATGATTGGGATGTAAAAGGCCAAATTGAATAAAGCGGTAAAGGATCGAAAATAATTTATCTTCATTTGTTGCGTGCGCATCCAATAATACTTCATTCAGCTCTTGATCTAGTTTCTCAAAGTCAGCCTTAATCATCTCATAGAATAAGTCAGCTTTATTTTTAAAGTGATAGTACAGGGCTCCATGGCTACATTTCAGTTTGGCTGCGATCTTTCTCATAGAAATGGAGCTGTATCCATTCGTCGCAAATAAATCACGGGCTACGTCGAGAATGGCTTCCTTCGATAATTCATCTTGAACTGATTTTCTTGGAGACACTGGGAGGACCACCTTTAACATTAATTGAACATTGGTCAATTAAATAATAAAACATCATTTTCAAAATAGCAAGAAAATTTTATCCCACTCTTAACGGACATTTTGACTCCCACTTCAAGATTCTGAGAATACGAAGAAGATAAGCGGGAGATCAACTGTCCGTAAAGGTCCGACGACGGACAGGAGGTCCTAGTCAGGCGAAGCCACAGGATGTGGCGTTATGAGCGTGATTAGTGAAATAAGATTTTTCTTTGGGCTTCAGCCCTTAGAAAAATCAATCAGGCTTTGCGTGACTAACCATCAGTGGGGGATGAATGAAAACCCCCACTGATGGAAGTTTCACTTTATTCGGTTATCCTTTCATTCTAGGATTCTACATGCATGACCTTTTTAAGTTTTTTAATGAACGGGTGACTCTTAGCTTCAGAAGAAGATGTTGAACGATTAAGATATCGATTTAAGAAATAATTAATAGTTTCCTCAATAAGTGCGAGAAGAAGAAACGGTAAAATGATGATGAATATCCATCCCCACATAAATATCCCATCCTTTTAATAGGTTCTTCATTAGCCTATTCATGGAGTAAGTTTTACATAACCATTATTCAGTAACATTGATAGTTGGAGCGGCTTCCTAATTAAAAGGATAACTCTATTTTTGGGAATGTACAACAAAAAAATGGAAAAGAAAGGGACTGGAAAAAGTAAAGTGTACCCTTTGTAAAGGACATTTAAAAAAAAGGCCTAGGCTATCTGTAAAAGATGATTCCTGTACTGTACAGGAGTCATCTTTTTTAGGTTCCATTGGTATCTAGTATGGTTATAGTGT
>NZ_JBHKFI010000031.1:0-31662 GCF_042263505.1 Cytobacillus sp. Hz8
CCTTTCAGAGCGTTACCTCTTCATTCGACTCCTCGATATAACCCTTCAGTCTTAATAATCTAAAACTGCCTGACCTTTACCGAAATTGTGTGACCACATTTCATTTGAGTCAGGAACATTTCGCACCTACTAACGCACCCGTACGATATTTCACAATATTGTTGTTGGAATTTTATATTATTCAATAAATTAAGAATTGATAATTGATAAATGTTTTATTCAGCCGTTATCTAGGTTATCGGGTACCGCCTGTAAGATGCGCATCAAACATATCAATGATTTCTAGGAACCTATCAGCTTCCCGGAAGACATGGTCTGCTAATAGAGGATGAATAATGCTCTTTATTTTACATTGCTCAATTAAATCACGGGCTGTTTTCTTGAAATCCCTAAGAGATACGACTGAAACTCGATTTTGATCAAGGAATTGATCTAAAAGAGGAACTGTTTGAGATTGTGGCTTCATAGATTCTAAGTCCCTTGCTTGATACAGTAGTTGATCAAAATCATTGCTAAAGTTCCGTGCTACATCAATTAGTTTCCTTTCTGACGGATCAAGGAGATGACCAATAAATTTGGCATGGTCTGCCATAATCCTTAAGAAGAAGACATTTTCTTTAATAATGGCATCTGGAAGCGATTGTAATTTTCCTTCATTTAATTCAATTAATCGTTTTCTAAAATAATTAGCTTCCCTACTGATATGGTCAACTAATAGTGGGAAATTATTTGCTCCCGGCAATTTGCATGTGAGAATTAGTCCTAATACTTTCCGTTTAAATACGAAAATATTAGTTGCAGCTTGTTGTACCTCTGAATTAAATCTTCTTATTTGTTCGGGGTCTGTTTGATTATTAAAGGAATGTGCAGTTTGTTCGATGTGTTCAAATAAACGATAAAATTGATTAGCCTCTTGAATTAGTTGAGTATCTTCTGCTCTAAAACCCAATCGAAGAAATAAGGAATGTTCTTTCATGATCCTAGCCCAAAAACGAATTTCATTTAAAGAGCGCTCAACAAATAATCCAGATGTAACACCGGTATCAGCATGCAAAGATGTATCATCCCCGTTCATTCTATAACCTCCCCAAAATACTCCTTTTCCTCTATTCATATTTACTTAGTAATTTAAATATGCCTTAAAGCAAAAGTTCCGTTTTATTTTTGAAAATTATGAAATAAAGAGGACTTTATCTTTGTTTTCTGCCTATGGCCATCGTTAAAATTTTTAGTTTTCCTACTTTAATCTTATGAAACTAAACTGATCCTTTAGTTTAAGTGAAAATTTTCACAATTTCTTCGCTCATAACGCTTTTCTTTAAATGTGTTACTCAAGAAAATGTCCCTTTTATTGAACAATATAACTGGAATTTAAGGGTTAAAAGAAAAACCCTATTAATATAGGGTTCTATCAAACTTTGTATTAAATTATCAATCTTTTTAATAAATTATCGAACTATATTTTAAATCAACAATTCGCGGAATCATTTTGATTCGCTGGTTCACATTGGTTCCCAGCCTTATCTTAGCTTAAAACATACGCTTCTATATCCTGATCCGGGGAAACCTCTTCACGAAAATGGATCGCGGGAATGATTCCCGCGGTCCTATAAGTTGAGAGAGATTACTTCTTAGCGCTGTTAAGTACAGAAAAATCAATATAACCAATGTTTCCAGGGTTTTGGGAACCAACCATTAAGTACGATTGACCATTTAAATTATCGATGGCTTGAAGCCCGGTGACTTCTCCCCCGTCTGGTGCAGAAACGATGCGGGAAAGTTTCTTTGTATCCACATTATAAGCCCAGCCATAGTTATTCGTATGCATATCGCTGTCTTCAGCAATGAATAAAGTTCGATATTTTTCAGAGAAAACGATATTGTCAGGGTTAGCCATTTTTTCAGGGTTGGCTGTGTTTCCATTTGCATCTGCAGCAGGCAGATCTTCACCTGTTAACAAACCGGACATTTTTGTGACGACATAATCACTATCAATTCCATTGCCGTCACGGTCTTTTTGTCCGTCTGTCAAACTCAATTCATAAATTGTACCAGCACTAAGTTCAGGTAATTGAATATCGTCTTGAGGATCAGTTGGATTTTTGGTCATACCCTTTTCAATGTACGACATTGCCATATAAACTTTGTTGTCTGCTTTATTGAATGTAACAGTTTCCATCTTATTGAACTCTGAAGTTGCACCAAGAATAGCTCCATATCGGCGGGATTCAAGAAACGCTGCTGCTTTCTCCATACCTGGTTTCACCTTCAGCCATTCTGAAGACTTTGCACCATTTGAATTAGTTTTAACTTGTGTAAATCCATTTGCTTGTGCATATTCGGCATCGTCTGTTGTTTCAAAAATATCGCTGAAAGTCAGGTTTTGCGCTAATTCCTTTATTTCTCCATCTGTGGCATGCCCTAATTTAATCCATTCGATATCAGCAGAACCGCCATTTTGGTCACTGGTTTGGTTCCATTTGGCTGCATATAATGTACCAGCAGATAAATCCTTTGCTTCATCTGCAACATACATGAAGGACATCGTATAGCCCCCGTCATCACCGAAATAAACAGTCCGGTTATCCGGTGCTACCGTGACATTTTCAAATGATAAACGTCCCATGCTATAGTGTTTAACAGCTTTTGCTTGACCATTTGAAGAAACCTTTACTTCTGTAGAATGTCCATAAAGGTATGGGTTGCCGATAACTGTGGGATCTTGATAATAATTGCGTGCAAATTGGGTAATATCCGACTTTTCAGGATTTGCTTCATGTGCGCGTGCATCTGGTTCATATTCTTCACTGCCTAAATGGGTATTCCAAGGAGATAATACTGCCGCACAAGGTGTCCAAATGCCGCCATCTGCAGAAAAATCAATAGGTTCGATATCGGTAATTTTCATTTCACCCGTTTTCTTATCTTGTTCCACTGTATTTAAATACAGTGCTTTTGGCATATTACCAAATCCATAACTTGGCATTGCTTCAAAGTGATTAATCATATATAGTTTACCGCTTTTTCCATTCACGCTAATAAGCGTATTTGCGTCAGGTGCTGTAGAAACAATTGGATTTCCATTTATATTTTTAATAATATTTCCATTTGCATCATAAGCAGCACCGACAACCTTTCCGTTAATAACTTCACCAGGGCGGGCTAGAGAATGATATTCCAAAGGTACAGTCTTTTGCGTACCATTGTTAAATGTTACAAGCGCAGAAACTTCGCTATACATAGATGAACGTTCTGCATCCGTGTCAGGTGCATCCATTCCAATAAATTCTACCGATTTTACCTCGAGTGGTTTTAAAGGATTGGCATGAACATTGACCGCGGTTGATTGAAAATGACCATTTGTACTCCCAATATTCGCAGCACTTACGACTGCAGTTCCTGCAACAATTGGTAATACCATTGCTGAAGAAAAAACAACATTTCTTAATGATTTTTTCATATTCTACTTCCTCCCTTTGTTTTATGTACTACAAATAGAAGTATAATATGGAATCATTAAGCTTTAGTTAAAGCTATGTAAAATATTCTCAAAAATATATTAATTCCGAATAATTATATCAACTATTCATTTCATTACACTAGTGTTGCATAAATGGTGTCGTAATTTTCAGTTTACTTGTTTTTCTTAATAAGAACCAAAAAGGTAAATACCTAATTAAAGGTGGTTCTGCCCATTTAGAAATTTATTTACAATAAAACCTATAAACCTGTGGGACAACAACAAATTTGCTCATTAAGAGATGGCTTTTCCTTCAATCTTTCGAAGCCAAATATTCGCTGGTTTCCACAATGCGGCCCTTAAATGAAAAATGAGCGCTTATCCTTGTTCGAGGATAGCGCCCTATTGTTGAATAGTTATCTTAGTTAAAAAACAAAAGATTAAAAGGTTATCTTACTTTAACGATTCCTGCAAAAAGTCCTTCATTAAATCCCCTGTTTCATAGAGACTTCATTTATTATTGGATTCTTTGAACAGCTAATTTCAATAACAGTGGTGATAGTGGTACGGGTAGTGGTGGTGATGATGGTACGGGTAGTAATGGTATGGTTGAGGATGGCCAAATCCTAGCCCTGGAGCAAAACCAAAACCCGGTCCTCCTAAATCAATACCTGGGTAAAGTCTCTCATTACTCATAATAACATTCATCGCCCTCATTACATTTTACATTAGAGCATATCTTTTTTGGGGTAAATGTAATGAGGGCATTTGTCTTGAATTCTAAGAATTTTTATGACATATGCGGAATCCAGCAGATAATATGGATTTTTTATTCAAAACTCTTTTTCTACGTTGGAATTAAGTCAATTATTCACTCTGTTGAAATATTACAACCCAAATACTTATTCAACTGCCTCGTTATCCAATAAAGAAAGGCGATGCCTTAAAATAAATATTTTTTTCGTACAAAGGAGTTAATAAAACTGCTTGGAAATTTACCCAATCTATTAGTAACTTTGCCTAAGCAAATCCTAAGAAATTGAATATAAAGAAGTGTAAACATAAAAGAAATTGGAGGTAAGTCTATATGTATGGTTATAGAACACATTATCAACCACAAGATACCAGATTTATTGGCTTAGGCTTGGGTTTATTTGCATTACCCTTTTTAGGCGGATTAGCGGGTGGGTTATTAGGTAGTGCATTTTATCCGCGCCCATTTTATGGGTATCCAGGATTAGGCTACCCAGGTTCAGGATTTGGTTTTGCTCCAGGTCTTGGTTTAGGTGGTCCAGGTTCAGGATTTGGTTTCGCTCCAGGTTTTGGTTTAGGTGGTCCAGGTTCAGGATTTGGTTTCGCTCCAGGTTTTGGTTTAGGTGGTCCAGGTTCAGGATTTGGTTTCGCTCCAGGTCTTGGTTTCGGTGGCCCAGGCTCCGGACTTGGTTTTTAGCCAGGTCTTGGACTTGGCTATCCGCACCCAACCAGTAATAATACCAAAGTAAGAACAAACAATTTATTGTTAGAAATATTTGTTGTAGCTTTTAAATAAAGTTTAAACAAAAAATATCTATAAACGTTGATTTTATCATAGAAGAAAAACTCGCATTTTGAAAAAAGTTTAATCAAAGTGGATTCTTCATTTATCAATCTGGATTTAGTTTTTATAAAAAGATATATATAAACCTTATTCGCATTGGTGGAGGTATTATAATAATAGGTGGTTTATTTGCCACATTTATCATATCATTCTATCATGAATTGAAACATTTAAAGGAGCTGGATAGTCTTGCTCTTTTACTATTTTCGTGATAAAGCAAAAGCATATTTTTCCATTTTGGAGACAATTCTGTAATTGCTGCAGTCAGAGTTGTTACTAGAGATCTAGAACGGAACACTTTGGTTAGTGGTTCGTCAGCAAAATTTATCAGACCATTGGAAAAACATGAAGGATGTATAAGAGATTAATACACATTCGGAAATAACTTCAACGTAACAGAAAAAATAATTTTTACATTTAACGTGCGTTATTTTTGGTTCAAATGTGCTGGTATAATAAAGTTCATAAAATTTGAATGCAAATCGATAATCCATTTTTTTCGATGATTATACCTTGGATAGTACCATTTTTATCATAGATGTATTCATGTGTTGAAAAATCCAAACTACATTGATAACATAAACACTCTTTAAAGTTCTTTGTTAGAAACTTAATTTAAAACCCAAAAACCAAGTGAAATCACCTGATTTTTGGGTTTTTAGGAACTTTACTACTGATTTTTGAATTAGCAAAATAATTTCAATCTAATTGTTACTTTTAAGATTCTTCGGTTTTTCGTATTCATTTTCCTCGGATTGACAAATCTCACTGAACATTTCCTTATTGCTGAAGAGCAGCCACAAAACTACAAAAAAACACGATCGGTGCCCCTTTTCTTAAACGCCTTTATAAAAGTCTATTATTTTATTGATTATTATAATCATTCAAAATGTTATACACTTTTTCTTTATCTTTATCATAGAAATGTGCTGATTTTACGATTAAATTCATGTCACCTACTTCAATATCAATATTATCAGCAATCATTTTCAAAATTTTATAAAGCATAACTAAATTAACATATGCCTTACAACCAAAATCTAAACTTCTGCAATACACATACATATCTAATCTATTGTTATCTACATAAAAGTCAATCATACTAACACATGGTATATATTCTTCATCTGATAATGGTTCGAATGTAGTAATTGTTGCTGCACGGGTATGTAAATTACATTTTAATCTTGAAACTAACCAATCTATTTGATCCTTTTCACTCATATAGTTATATAATTTACTAGCATAAGAGTTTGCATCAAATAATTCTTTTACAGTTCCCAGCTTAGTAAAGTTATTTTCCATCCAATCATATTCTTCCTGAACCATATATTTTTCAATAATTGGGTCTGGCAGGACTATATTTTTAATAGTTAATGATGTGCCAACTATTTCCTTTACTTGTTTACTCTCACCAACATTATCGGTATACATTGTTTTATTACCTTTGTTTACTATTTCGTTGAGCATTGTCATCCAAGCGACACCAATCGTTTCAACAATTCCTAAATGTTTCATTTTAACCTCCATATCTCTGCAGCGGCAGTGACGCAAATAGTTGTGAAAATATTAAGTTCTTCAAAAAATTTAATATTATATTCGCATTTCGGTACTGATTTGGATTCTTCAGCTTGTTTTACTAATTTTACAACCATATCATTATAAGGTGTCAAAATTCTTTTGCTCTCTGCCAGCCTCGGTACTACTCCATTTATATAATCAATTTCAGTATTAACTTTCTTTTCCAGGTCCTGCAGCATGCTAGCTTTTAACAGTCTGGAAGGTTTTATAATGTCTAAGCCTTTGGACACGTTCAGGAATATCCTTTTCGCTTTTTATTTCTAATAATAACATATCAAATCCATTCATTTCAGCAAATTTTACACCGTTTGCGTGACCGACTTTGATTGTTTCATCTGTAATATGTGCCGCACTTACAATACTGGTCTCATGATCAGATACCCCTCAAAACTCTGTATTAAGTGCAGCTAATAAACCGCTAAATGCATTGTTGTTCAATAATTTAGACCATTTTGTTCCAACCAGGTTATCGGAAATATGGGTTCCTCCCACATGGAAAAACCCCCCTTTAGATAATCATATCCATAGGGGGGATAACGGTGTAACTTTTTTATAAACGGTATAACTTTCTTTAAAACAGTACATCTTTCTTTTAAATCTACACACATGTAGTCGTCAAAAATAGTCCTTCCCTCCCCCCTTCTCTCAAACCCTTGCCACTCCTACCTTTCTCCCATTTCCCAATTTCTGTAGGTAAATGCAGTTGTTCCCCCGACCGCTCCTTTTTTCTCCTATTTTTTGTCAGAATCCTATTTTTTTAGGAAAATAAGTTGTTCCCTGAAAGACAGGGTGAAGGGATTAGGAATGAGGGGTTTTTTCCTGCTTTTTCTCCTGCCTTTTTTCTCTTTTATCTTCTTGCTTTCCTTCATGAAATCGTTGATTTATCGGGCTTTTTCTCCTGCCTTTTTTCTTGCCTTTCTCATGCTTTTTTCTGGCCTTTTCTCCGCTTTTGGACACAAAAAAACGAGGAAAACTGGAGACAATCCTCCGATTTTCACTCGTTTTAGGGAACGATTCATTTTGCCAAGGGAACAACTTATTTGCCTTGGGAAGAGGGTCATTTTGCTATAACATAGAAAATCAGGAATTAGGGATTGAGGGGAGAAGGGAAAATAATCTCTTACGTTTACGGTAGTTCAATCTTAAATATTTCAATTATTTCATTTGTTTATATAATACTTTAAAGTAAAACCGACTATAAGCCCTGGAATCACACATAACATAGAAAGCCAAACAGGTCCGAGTAGTATTCCAAACAGCTCAAAGTTTGAAGAGTAAATACATCCTACCGTAACAGAATAGGCAGAGAAGACAAAAGGAAGAAAGGAATACCGTTCTTTCCCTCGACCCGCATCCTTAAAGGCATCCCACATCGCATAAAAATATAGACAAGGGTAAAACATCAACCACTGATAATTTGCTTCTCCTATTGCTTTTTGTTTCGCCTTGAAAACTTAAAATAATCACTACATTAAAATTCGCTTGAACATTAACCAGAAATTCTAATATCAAAAGAACAATTCCTTTTACTACTTTTCCGTTAAGAAACTGACCAAATCCAGGTAGAGCCATACTCCATAGTAATTTTTCAATTGGACTATTCACATGCCTTATATCCCCTTACTTTATCCATACAGAATTGAAAAGCATATAAGAGTAATGACTTAATAAAGAACAATATTGATAATTGGAAACCCTTTAGTCGGACCAATGATGCAGTTCCAGTTTTTTTAAGAAATTTAACAAATGGATAAGTAAAAATAGTATCAACAATTAGATTTGTAAATAAATATATGTAAAATTTCCGATAGGTAAATTTCATAATCCACATAGAGCCAATTAAAAAAGAACCCCATATTAAAGGAAATTCACCTGACAACTTCGGATGTAGCCTTTGATAAAACCACCACCATCTACGTTTTTTAGCAATAACGCTTTCTAAACTTACAACCAAAGAGATAAACAAGGATGCGGGTAAAAATCTTTTAAACGTTTTCTTCCCTAATAGGGGAAGAGTTAGCCAAGGAACGACTAATAATGCTAATAACAAGATTCTTGAATATTTCATCACACTTCCCCTTTGATAAATTACTTCAATTTGCTGACAAAAGTAGCTGTTCTAACCATTCGTTTACAGCGTGAACTGCAAGTGATTTTATATCTTCACCCTAAATTGTTCGAGAAAATGTTTAAATACACATATAGCCATGTTATCGGAAAGATAAGTTGTCCATAAATGACAATTCAGCCGAGGGTAATTTTATTTGTTCATGTTTATTTTCCTAAACGAAGTCCTTCAATTTATCTTTTCAGCTATAACATTCCCACAATAGAGTAATTATATATATTAACCAATCAAAAAAATATATCGGTGGGCATAGCTTTAGCTGAAACGAATGTCCATTTATTTCCTCTCCCTCTCTTTTCCCTCCACATTGAAACTTCTATCTCTTTCACCTTTTTGCTCCGAAGCGATTCTACCCAATCTATTACTTAATCCAATGGGATATCTACTCTTTATGATTTTCTCTACCCGTATGTGTTAATAAGTCTTTAGATTTCAATAAAACCCTCTTTATTTTCTTAACCAAAGAAGAGGTATTATACAGAATAAATATCTTTCTTAGAGTGACACTAACCTTAGTGTTATCATTTAGCACTAAACTTCAATGTGGAGGGATATACTTTGAATATTCTTTTTAGCTTATTCTCAAACTTAATAATTTTGGGTATTAAAGTAGCATTCCTAATTGGTAATATAAATACCAGATTAACATCTTTATTAAGAATGCCTTCTTTAACTTAGGCTTTTTGGGCTATTCTACAAAGTATCGTCTAATACGCATTGTTGTGGAGAAAGGTGGGCATAGAAATATGCTCACTTTTTATTAATTCACTTTATTGGTTGGTTCAACCCTTCGTAGAGTTCTTCTAAGTAATAGTATGGAAAGGTAAAAATAAATTCATATCTCTTTTCAATTTTGAAAATAATATCTACGAGGTGATACTGTGGATGAAAATAAATTAAAACTCACATCTTCAGAAATAGGAACACTATGGGGAGAATATGTGAACGGAACAGCGACAGACATAGTAAATAAATATATGGTTTCTATTATTGAAGATAAAGCAATAAAAGCCATATTTGAGGAAGCCATTATTACATTTGAAAAACAAAAAAAACAAATCGTGACTTTTATTGAGAACGAAGGATTTCCAGTGCCAATTGGATTTACTGATTCTGACCTCTTTAAAAATAAACCGAGATTATTCACAGATATATTTTGCCTGAATTATTTGCACATTATGACATTACATGGTTTGCTGGGACACAGCACTTCCTTAGCTGTTTCTGTTAGAAAAGACTTAAGGGACTTTTACGATTCATGCGATAATGATGCGAAAAAGATGTATCATCAAACCATTGAGTTATTGCTGGAGAAAGGAAGTTTTCAAAGAGACCCTTTATTTTATCCAGCCCAAAACCCTGAGTTTATTTCCAGCCAAGATTTCACAGATGGATTTTTTGGAAAAGGTAGAACATTATCGGCAGTGGAAATTATTAGTATTTCCTTCAACCTTAAAAAAAGCATTATGGCTAAAACACTTTCTATTGCATTCAGCCAAGTTGCTCAAACAAAAGAGGTTAGAGAGTTTTTAATGGATTCTGAAAAAACAGCAGATGGGCAAATTAAAAAATTTACAAAAATTATGCAAACGGATAATTTACCAGTTCCGAAATCTTGGGAAACAGAAGTGACAACTTCAACTGACTCTCCTTTTTCCGATAAATTAATGTTGTATCATATTGGGTTCTTGTTCCAGGCCGCACAAAATTATCATGGGGCAGGATTAGCATCATCTATGAGAACTGACCTTGTAACAGCTTATGAAGGGACTATTCTAAAAAATTTAATGGTTACAAAAAAGTGGTATAACCTGATGGTACAAAATAAATGGTTAGAACAGCCCCCACTTGCTCCTAACAGAAAAGAAATTGCAAAAGAAATATAGGATAAAGAGTTGCATGGTAATGTTCAATGAGTAAAAACATATTGGAAAAATTAATATGGAGCATCGCACTTCCTGGATTTGGACAATATTTAAACGGAAAGTATTTTAAAGGCACAGTTTTTTTGATACTTGAATTTCTGATTAATATACAATCAAATTTCAATCAGATTATACTTCTGAGTTTTCACTGGGAAATTAGTGATGCCATAAAACATGCAAATTATCAGTGGCTGATGTTTTATCCTTGTTTGTACTTTTTTTCAATGTGGGATGCGGTTAAAGATGCTGGTGGAGGTAAAGACCCTATTTCTTTCCTTCCGTATGCACTCACTGCGTTTTTTGTGACAGTTGGTTTGATTTTTTCATCAAGATTGGCATTATTTGGAGTTTTATTAGGTCCTGTTTGGCTTCCAATATTGTTTGTTATTCCTGGGGTGGCATTTGGAGTTATTATCAAGAAAATTACAAATAGCATTCTTTGAAACCATCCTCTAAAAAAGGGATGGTTTTTATTTATTCCACTAAATGTTAGTGGAATAACCTCTATAAAAAGGCACTAATCCTTCTTGAATTAACGTATAATTAGATAATATCATTATGATAAAAAGAAATAGGGGGATTATTATGCCATTATCTAATATAAATCTTTACATTTGGAAGCCATTTTCAACATCACCGCCACCTCCGTTTACTCCTTCTTTTGGGTCAGCACTGAATAAACTTATATTAAAAACAGATTAAGAATCTGAGAAATATAAGCTATTTCTCAGATTCTGAGGAGTAGACGATGAAATCTAAAATTCAGTTCCTATTATCAATGATAATCTTTGGTACGATTGGAGTATTTGTAAGATACATTGATTTATCTTCAAGTGAAATAGCTTTATTACGTGGTTTAATCGGTAGCTTATTTTTAATAACGGTCATGTTCATGGTAAAGAAAAAGGTTTCATGGGCAATGGTTAAAGTAAATGCTCTATTTTTACTGTTTTCGAGTATTGCATTGGGTGGAAATTGGATTTTCCTTTTCCAAGCGTACAAGCATACGACCATTTCTAACACAACACTAAGTTATTATTTTGCACCTGTGTTTGTCATGATTCTTTCTCCATTTGTACTTAAAGAAAAATTATCAACAAAGAAAATAATCTGCATTGGTGTAGCCATGTTAGGTATGTTATTGATTGTTGGTAATAGTGGTGTAAGTACATCTGGATTAGATGATTTAATTGGCATTGGCTATGGACTAATGGCCGCTGTATTCTACGCTTCATTAATGTTATTAAACAAGTTCATCAAAAACATGGATGGGTTAGAAATTACACTAATTCAGCTCGGAACAGCGAGTTTGCTTCTCATGCCATATGTATTCTTTACTGAAAAACTCAGCATTTTAGAAGTAACAAGTTCTTCAATTCCATTTATATTAATCTTAGGGATAGTACACACAGGGATTGGATTCTTGTTATTCTTCTCAGGTATGCAGAAATTAAAAGGACAGAGTATCGCTTCATTAAGTTATATAGACCCAATCACATCATTAGTGATTTCTGCTGGTGTCTTGCAAGAACCAATGACATTTGTTCAAATGCTTGGTGGTATATTGCTTTTAGGCTCAACATTTGTTAGCGAAAATAACTCAATCAAATTTCCAAAACGATTAATGAAAACACCAGCTAAATAACGAAAAAGACAGTGGGAAGCATTCGTTTCCCACTGTTTTTTATTTTAGAGTGTTTTTATAAACAACACTCGGTCTTGTTTGATTCCACCATAATTGCTGTGTACTTGTTATAACCGCTTACCTATCTTTATAAAAGAATTTCTCTTATAAACCTAATTTTCTTTCGGCTAACATCTTAATCATATTTGGGTCAGCATGTGAGAAGAACTGGCTTTCTCCAATATTTAAGGTCGCAATAGCAGTTTTGTCTTCATCAGTTAAGCTGAAGTCAAAAACATCCATGTTTTCTGCCATACGTTCTGGATTTGTCGTTTTTGCTAAGACTACAATTTCTTGCTCCACGAGCCAACGTAAAATAACTTGTGCAACTGACTTATTATATTTCTTACCTATTTCACTAAGGATTTCATTTTGAAAAATATCATTTTTCCCTTCTGCAAAAGGGGCCCATGCTTCAGGACAAATTCCTTCTGCTTTTAAGGTTTCAATAACTTCTGTTTGCTGGTTGAATGGGTTAATCTCAATTTGGTTGATAGCTGGAGTTACTTCGTTGAACAGTGATAAATCCACTGCACGGTCAACTGCAAAATTTGAAATACCAATGGCACGTAGTTTCCCTTCTTTTTGAAGTTCTTCCATTGCTCTCCACGCACCATAAACATCATTATAAGGCTGGTGTATAAGTAATAAGTCAACATAGTCTAATCCAAGACGATTAAGTGAACCTTGAAAAGAATTCATTACGCCATTATACGACACATTTTCAATCCATATCTTCGTTGTAATGAAAAGTTCTTCACGAGCAATACCTGAATTTTTAATTCCTAATCCTACTTCCGTTTCATTCATATATGATTGTGCGGTATCAATATGACGATATCCAGCTTTGATAGCATCAATCACCGCTTGTTCTGTTTTTTCTGCAGGGATTTGGAATACTCCAAAACCTAAAATCGGAATTTCAACACCATTATTGAGTTGTACAGTTTTCATTCTTTCCGCCTCCTGATTGCTTAATTACATAAGCAACTATAAACTATGGAGTCAACTCCATAGCAAGAAATTTATTGACCCTTTTTGAAATGTTTCATCTCCCATAACTTCTCTACTTTATCTTCCGTCAATTCACCACTTTTAAACTTCTTTATATGAACGTCATAGGTGTCAATCTTATATTGTAAGAGGGCACGTACTTCTTTCATTTTCTCTATATTTTTTTCAATTTCCTCTAATTGGTCGACCAATATTTGTTTTTGAGCTTCCTCCACATTTTGGGTTTCACTAAGCCTCGCAAGTGAAGCAAATTCAATCAATGATTCAATGGATAATCCTGCTGAACGAAGACTCTTTGCAAGAAAAATCCAATTCAAATCACTGGTTTGATAATTACGATAACCATTTTTATCACGTGTAACTGGTGGTATCACACCAATTCTTTCATAGTAACGAAGGGTGTCTACCGATAGGTCAAACATTTCTGCTACTTGCTTACTGTTCATAATTTCCCTTCCTAAACTTTATTAAATTTATCTTACCCCCCAAATTAAAAAAGAGAACGTAGGTCTCCATGCCTTAGCAACCAGCTAAAATGGGGGTAACTTCTTCAACAGCTTCGTTAGTTGAAGAAAAAGCAATATCTTTCATAAAGAAAATCTCATTTCTCAAACTTTCAATAAGAATCTTTAAGTTTAATGTTATATAATAAAAAAAAACATTTACAAGAGGTGAAGAACTTGAATCTTCTCACCAAATGCATTGCCATCATACTCAGCCTGTAGTGTCTAAATTTTCTTTGGGGGATTATTACAGGCTGAGCCTTATCCCAAGGAGTTGATGGCAATTGAAACCACATCAAAAGAATCGAAATCGTGCTTATTATCGGCATCACCGAAGAAGAGCTATTCAGCGTAAAGCTAAAATTGCAGAACATAACGTATGGTATGTACCCTTTAATGGTTATTTTGCAAAAGGGAAAGTGCATTGTTCGTGCTGGATGTGTTCACAAAAAACGAATAAAGATGGATTTCCTCATTCGCAAGTCATCCAATTGGAACGCTTGAACGGCCAAATATCTGATTATTATAGTGAAGAGGAATCATAACCCCAATAAAGAAGAGCAGTTTGGATTTCCTGCTCTTCTGTGTTTTTATTTATCGCTTTTAAATTTATTTTAATCTCTTCTTAAAACTTGAAGATTGTCTAATTCAGTTAAACCGCCTTTAGCCATTGATATAATTATAGTCTATTTAGAGGTATAATTTTTTATAAAGCATCAATAACCTTAGTACGATACTCTTCCCAATAGTTCTCTTCATCTCCCCATATACTGTGTAACCATATATACATCAATATAAATTCAAGGTACTGCTTCTTTCCTTTTATAAAAGGTTTCTTTGAAATCTTTGTGTAAAGTGAATTTAAATTAAATAGGTTTGTTTTTTGCTTATAATCATAAATATATGGTTGCCATTTCTCATTGCTTTTTATTTTATGCTTGGATGGCCATAAGGAATCGTCATTAAAAAATCGTGACAAATAATCTGAAGCAAAAGCCCAAATATTCACTTTGTACTTATTCCAAGTATTTTCTAACCACTCGTTGATTTCTTCGGTTAAAAATACTGAATGGGTATTTATTTCTCTTTCACTTTCAATCCTATGGTAATCTTTTATAAAAAGGAATAGCATTTCTGTTTGACCTTTTAAAAATGAGTTCTTTTTTATTAACTGAGCATAAGCATCATAAGAACAACTTCTAAACTCTTCCGTTTTATGGTAAAGGAAAAATAGTTCATCCTTCTTGAGAAAACTTATTATAGAGCGATGGATTTGCTTTTCATGTACATCATAGATATTAACTAACCATTCCTGAATTTCATTATCATACATTTCCAGTTGATTTCTTAACTTTACTAAACGCTCTTCGTTTAAAAATGTCTTTTGTTCCATCTCTTCAATATTTAAATATTGATTAAAATACTCAAAAATGTAATTCACACAAATTCGCATGTTATCCATTTTGGCATCTATATCATATTCATTTATTTTATCTTCTTTTTTTCTTCTTGATATATATTCTTCAAGAGAAAGCATTTTATAACATCCCCCTTACTTCTTCCAATAGCTATTCATAAAGTTGCTCCATACTATCTAAAGTTTTATGGTTAATACACATAATAAAAACAACCACCTTAGAACTTTGCAAAAGCAAAAATAGTGGTTGTTTCGTAAAGCAAAAAGGGTGGTCGCTCTCAAAAAAAGTGTCCTTTCGATGCACGAACCCCAAAGCTCGGCTATCTATATTTTAGCAAACTTCTGAATAAACCGAAAGCAATTCAGGGACATTTCAAGACTTAAATCATTCTTTCAAATCTTGTTGTAGCAAACGGAAGAGTTCTTCTTTTGATTCTTCTGGGAGAATACGGATGAACTCCTGTAAACCCATATTGAATAAACACAACATAGTCATTTTTTCTCTTTCATTATCGAATGGAAGAAAAACCCCGCCCAATAACTCCAGCTTATTTTCTCCAGGAGTATATTCATCATATATCTTAAAATTAATCGGTTGAGCATCCTTCTGAGGTATTAACATAAGGGCAAATTTCCCTCCTCCATGTTTTGTTACAAAATGGACATTTCCACGCAAAGATGGAATCCCAATTACTAATTCCAATTTTCTCATTCACATATGGTAAAGGGAATATCTTTTGTTCTTCTACAGATAGGAATTTAATTAAATTCTTGCCACAAAAAGGGCAATGTTCTTTTGGTATTTCTACCTCATTCTCCATTCTTTTCTTCATCACTTTCAACAATCTGGCATAATCCTTCTTTTAAAAGAAGGTGAACATCTAAACACGCCTCGGCAAAATCAGTATCATCATTATAAATTTCCTGTTCCCAAAAATTAATTTGGTCTTTTTTGCGAATTATAACATGTACATTATCCAACATTTTATAGTAGCTCAATCTTTCCCCTCCCATCATAATATCAGTCTTGAACCTATAACATTTTTCGTAGCTTTTCCTTTGTACCATCAGAAATAACTTTTATCCCAGGTATAATGTGACTACTCCTTCTTTTTCGGCAGTTTCTATACAACAGGATAAGAAATGAAGCAACCTCTCTTTTTCTCGGTCGGCATCAAGTTGCATTGGATGTAGACCTGAAAAGAGTAAGACAGCAGGATGCAACAGTTCTCGCTTTGCTTCATTGTAAAACTCTCGATTCTCCACTTCCTTGTAGGCTTGTTGTAGTGTTTGATAAGTTACATTGATTTCATCCCCTCTCCCACTAAAATCAACCCCATATGGATTATCCAATCCCAGAGGCACATACAAATGTTCAACATTTGGATTCCAGACTTCAAACTTAAACTTTGCAAAGACCTCATTCTTCTTATTTCTTGCTTCATCATAAAAACCCATTATTTCTGCCCCCTTTATCTCTCAATTAAATAACTTGATAACTCCTCCAGCATGGCGAAATACTCCTCTTCCCTTTCTGCCTCAAATCCATACTCCTTCAACTGAACAGTAGGTGTCTGTAACCATTCCCGAATATCATTGTCCATTTCCAGGTCCTCCAAAAACAAAACCTCCTCCACCAATTCATTAATATCTGCATCTTTTTCCTCCTCAAATCCCTTGCTCATTTATAAATCCTCCTTATCCCTTATTCACACTCATTTTTTAAGTAGTAGTCCGACCTGTTTATAACATCTACGAAACTCATTTCATCCACATTTAAAGGTTCATAGACTTTATCTATCACTCCTGCCTTTTCAAGCTCTACGGAAACAACACGAATCCACTCTTCATATATTTTCACTTGTATGCGTGGCTCAATACACCTAAAGGATTGTTCCAAACCATATCTGTTATATATATCACGAATAATAGCTCGTACAATCGAAACAGCCAATTTTTCCTCCATACATTAATCACCCCCCTTTTTGGTGTTTCCTAAATCATTCTTACTACATAAAAAAGGAAACCTTTGCGTAATACCCTATAATTAGAGAAATTGCTATCATAAACACATCCCCAATAAGCTCAACCGAAAGATTCAGCAGTGATTCTTTCAACTTTGTTTTTTTCAGTAGCATTTTCTATCCCCCCCCTTCAAATGGAGTTTGGAAACAAACAATATAAAAAACGCCCAGTCGGGTTGACTGAGCGTTAGTATATGTAATATGAACTTTTATAGGAGATACCTAAAGTCTTCATTTTGTTTCCTCGTTTCAGAAATTTAAATATTCTATAAATCTATGATAACTACAGTTCTATACGATATCAACTCGTATTTTGATAAACCAATCTAAAAAATACCACTACAAATATGTTTAAATTCCTCTTTTAATTCTTCAGTCCATTCATCACGAATACCAGCTATCTTGGCAACTCTCCACCATTGTAAGTCACAGCCCTGCATTTCACATTCACCTATCGCCCATTTGATTCTACGTATTTGGAAATCTCTTACCGAATCAGTGTTTTGTAGTAAGTATTCGTTGGTTCGGGGCAACTTGGATAGATGCTTTTCCAGCAAAGATAATTTGCCTATTTTTTTACCAACCCCGCTTATCGTTATTCTTTCAGGTTTATCATTGGAATTAAGTATTTCTTCTACAACCACTTTTACTACCTCAAGTATTTCTTCATCTCTTTTATCCCAATCAACTCGATTATTGACCATAGGAATCTGTTTCTTCTTGGGAGAGCTGGAATTTAACCATTCCCTATCATTGCGATATAGCCAAGTATAAAGACCACTATTAACCTTCCGTAGTTCCGTTTTACTCCTTTCGGGATATTGCTCCTGCAAATCCAGCCATTCTTCCCGAAAACCTTCCTTGATAATCACATCGTTTTGACCTTCACTACTGAGTTCTACTTCATCTTCTCTTAACTTCTGACCGTATTTTTTAACCGTATTTACGTCTACCTTTAATCGCCTTGCAATTTCTCTCAAACTTAAACCCTTTTGGAGAAGTTCTTTCAGCTTTGCTTCCCATATTTGACCGAGCTTTTTTACCCTTCCAACCCTGTATCTATCTTCTTCACTGCTGTCAGGACCACTTCTTGCATAAACAAACCCACAAGAACAACTAAATGTCCCAACTGGCCGCTTGATTTTGCTGTCATACCGTACAGACACTTCAATAATTACTGGCTGTAAATAATGGTCTGCTCCTGCATTCAAACATGGAAAAGGTGCTTTACCAAATGGATGATAATCTGTTTCCTCATTCCATAACTCTTCCAACGTAATTCCCAAAAATTGAATCATCAGTAGGTGTCTAATGGGATGAACGGTTTTACGTGGTTTCCTAACCATCATGCTTAACCAGCAACTTTCATTATCAGTAACGGGAGATTGGACTGTCTCTAAGAGATTTCCCCCGTAAAACTCAATAAATTGTTCTCTAAGTTCTTTTTGCTTTACACTTCCATTCGTATTTGCTAATCCCATCAGCTTTAACCTCTCTATGTATTGAGAGAAAAACCATTCAGGTGGTTTATTGGGATAACGATTGTTTAATAATTTTTCCACATTATCCACAAGTTGAATGTACTTGGGTATAAATTCAAATTCTATAACCTCTTCTATATTCGTTAGATTTGTATATTCATCGGACAAATTGCAATTGTCCACACTTGCTGGAATAAACTCATGTTTATTATAGGGATGTACGAAAACTTTGCTGTCGTAAAGTCTGGTCTTATGCTTGGAACAAATGATAATACAAGGAACTTGATGGCTTTGTTTCCAATATATCTCGCCATATGTTTTTAGCGATTCCAATGCACAATCCTTACAAAAACGTATAAATTTATTTTCTACAATCGTACTTGCCATAACTCCTATACGATTGTGGATGCTTCCACCACTGTTTCCTTTCATAGATTGTAAGATTATTTTTGCACGTTCTGAAGGAAGAAAGGCACTATAAAATGGATATAATGTGTTCTCCATTATCAATCTTTCTGCAGTATAGTTACTTCCAATCGGCAAATTGCTTATCAAGCTATCTATGTTGGCTGGTAAATCCAAAACAGCAGTGACAGAACGTGAACCAAATAACTCTTCAACAGTTGCCTTTGGGCTGATATTACCGCTTCTTACATGGAATCTTGCTAATGTACTATATAACAGCTCATTTGGATACGGTGTTGGAAAGAACCCGACCATACATTTCACCCCACGCTTAAGAAGTCATTTTCATCAGTTATAATAATTCCTTTTTCTTTAAGAGCTTCGTGGGCAGACAAACCGTTTGCTTTTCCTTCTGAAACAATCCATCTTAAATCTTGTTTGTTTTGCAACTCCACTTTCCTTGGTTTTTTAGTCAGTTTAGAGCTATTTTCTTCTATATTTATAGACAGCTTAAACGCCTCTTTTACAATCCCCTTTATATCCAATTCTTGTCCTTGCTGTTCCATTATAGAATCAACACATTTTTTCGCTTTGATTGGTTCAACATCCAACTCAATTAACTTTAAGATTGCCTGTTCTCTCACGTTCTCCTTCCAATCTTTCTCCTGCTTTTTTTTCGCCTTTTGAAGCTCTTTTATTTTTTCATTCATGGAAACAGTAGCAAATTCCTGATTAATAAAACCTTCTACATCTATAGGTGTGATATCCTCATATTTTGAAATAGCTTTAATATCACCACTTCTAATAGCATTAATCATCGGTTGAATTAGTTGTAAATTGGCTCTTGCAACCTTCCTTATTAATGCAGGAGTTATTTCTTCTTTTCCACTGGAAATTGCCTTCACCTGAGCCATGACGAAAAGTTTGATAGCAATGTCCGTTATTCCGCCCGATTCATCATATATAACATCTTTAAATTCTTGTGTAAGAGCAGTTGGCTTTCGTACCCACTGATAATCCCACATTCCTTCGAGAATTAAATCCCAATTCAAATCCTTTTTGATGCGTTCTATCACCATATCGCCCTGATTGCCACTTCCACGTCTTGCTTGACGCAGGTCGCCTCTTAAATAAGGAAGTGCCTTTGGTGTTCCTATCAGAAGAATTGGAGTTCCCATATTGGATAGGTAATGGAAGAAGTTCATCATCTTTTCAGCACCGCCTGATTTCGCTACACTCAGCGACTGCACCTCGTCTATTACCAGTAGTCCAACACCATGAACCTTTAACATCAAGGCTAACGCAGGTTGCATGGATGCAATAGGCTGTCTTGCTGAACCAAACTTTTTATAATAGTTCGTACCCAACTTACTGTCCATACTCCGAAATGCGTCAATGCAGATGCCCTTTATGTTTCCGTCAAACGAGCAATCTAATTTGAGCCATACTAACTGATACATGTTAAAATCAGTTCCTTTATATTGAGAATGTACAATTAGTTGAGGTAAAGTTGAGAGTATCATATTAATCATCTTACTTTTACCAATACCAGATGGACCCAAAATCGTCATTGCTGAGGTCGTGCTATTAAAATTACTATTGTACATATCTATGTTTGCGTTTAGAATCGACTTGTAGTTTTCATGCAATTCTTGGGCAAATTCTGGTTTAAAAGGATTTCTGTGAACATACCCCATACGAATCATTCTGGAGACCCTTGACTCTAAATCAATGGTTTGAAAAATCGGCTGATAGTATTGAAACAAACGCTGTACGAGATGAAGTCTTATGTGACTATCCAGATTTCGTTCACTTTCATCAAAAGGTGGATAATAGGCTAATTTATCAACTGCCTCTTCCTTTGAAAGAATGGGAGGCAGAGCTTCGATAAAAGGATTGTTTCTGTATTCCATCACTTCCTGCTCTCTGTATTCTGCCATTACAGCTTCTCCACCGTTGGGAATTATTACTTTATTCTGTTTTCCCATACGCTCTCTCCTTCTGCTTCCTTCTTAATAAAGCAATTTCATTTTCAAAATCATCTTGTTCCTGTTCTGGTTCTGAATTATTCATTCTATTAAAGGAAACAACTTGTCCCTTTTCACTTGTCATCTTTTTATCAAGTTCAAATGCCTCGTTTTCCCTGTTAATCATCTTTTCTATTTGTCTATTTTTACGGATTCCCTTTAGTTTTTGTGTCTTACTTTCCGCTCCATCCTGCTGTTCTTTGGTCATTTTCTCTGCTTCCCGAACTATATTTTCTATTTCGGATACCAAATCAATTTTTGATTGTAGCTGTTCGTCTTCTTTTCGTCTTTTCTGTAACTTTTCATACTCCTGCAAGTACTCCAGCTCCTCGAAACTCTTGTATTTATGAACTTCTTGATAATCAAGAAGATGGCATTTCTCAAAATCTTTTCCGTCTTTCTTCTTAATATATACGTAGTTTAAATTTCGTGGGTCATAGGATATCTGAATCTTCTCTCCACTTCCTGTTATACGAACACGTTCAAAACTACCTTCTTTAAGAAGGTTTAAGGAGCTATAATATAATCCCTTGAACTTAATTCCTTTTCCAGTTATATAAGCATTTCCAGTTGGCATTAAATTCAATTTCACAATATCTTCTGAAACCGAACGCAACAATCCTGCTCTATTTTTTAAACCCCAGCTCCACAACTTAATAGGAATCGGCTCTATATCATCGCTAATCATCATTTCTTCACGATTATAATTATTTAACCAACTTTGATTATGATGCAGACAAGATTTAACTAAGATTTGAGTAAATTGAAAAAGGTCAAGCACCCCGTCTAAACGATAATTCCTGTCCCCTCTACCAGCAGTAGGATTAACAGCACCTGGAAGCAATGGTTTTATCACCTTTTCGTTAATTACTCCGAAATTTCTCTCAATTATTCCTTTTGCATCCGCTCTGTATGAACCTGAGTTCTGTACTTTAATATGTAAAGAACTAATAAGGGACTCTGCCAAACTGCCTTCTAACTCCCCTCGGTCAGCCATAAGAGTGTCACATAAATGCTGAACTGGCCATTGCTCTTCGGTAATTTCAATATCGTACTCTTTGCAAAAATCTACTTTATTACTTACCGAATTAGCAAGAGCATTCATAGCCCCGTTCCAAGACGGTCCTTCTAATCCTACGTATAAACCTGTAATCATTCTGGAAAATCTATCTATACAGAAATAAACGACAGGGCGACCGATTATCCAATTTCTGTTATATCTCGATACCAAATATACATCAGCAATTGTTGCATCAATTTCATAGTAGCCTGGACCATGAGCCTCTACCGTAGAGTTACCCAATATCGGTCTATGATTTTGCAAATACTCCTTCGACCCCTGCCTCGAATATATTTCCTTCTTCAAGTTTCGCTCCTTATAAAAGAAGTATTTAAACTGCCCAAAAGTCGGAACTTCACTGGATGGTTTTAATATTGGCTTCTCAATGCCCCCATCTACCCTGTACCCATCCGCATAAAATTCCTTCCTCATTAACTGGTATGCAGTATTCAATGAGTTCCCAGCTTTTGTATAATAAAATTTATTAAGTGCTACCCTAAATATCCGCTTTGTTTCTTCATCGACATTCACACCTTCACCCACAATATCTTTAAATTTCTTAGGTCTCCCCCTTTTTTTACCTGTCACTTGCTTATCCGAATCTTTACCAATATTCTTGTAATCTGGCAAAAGAGCATTCTTATGTTTTCCCCTTTGCCAATACCGCCTTAAATACTTGTAGACTGTTTTATTGCTCACTCCAAATTTTCCACTTGCCTTTTTAACAAGCTCTGCACGTTTCTTTGAATTAAAAATTTCTGGTTCATTTACTTTCTCCGCAATGGCTTTTATTATCTCCCATGCTTTATTCCGAATTTCCTTCTCTTTTTCACTAATCTCATTTTCATTTCTAAAAACCTGAAACGGGTCATCCTTAATAAGGATTGCACTTTTAGCCTCAATATCATTAACAATGTCTTCTACATTTTTATATATCGGAGTGCTCTTATTAGCATAAACATCAATTAAAACTGCAACTGTATAATCACTGCTAATCCACAAAATTCTTTCAACGGTATCCTTTAATGAATCCTCCGTATAACGGATTAACGTATTAACGGTCAATAGCAATCTTCAATTCCTCCTTCCTATCTGGGAAAACAATCTCTAAAATCTCTGCCGATTGGTTTAAGTCGATTTTTCTATTCATATCAATCTTGATAAGCTTTGTTGCCAATAGATATTTGAATAGCAACAACCCTGTACCAGCTTCAAGATTTAGTTGAGAATCAAAAGAACTTGTAATTTCCCGAATTGCCCTTTTCTTTTCATAAAATGATTCCAACAAAATTCCAGTGAGATATGAAATATCATCTTTAGTAAAATCTGTTGTATCATCTAAAAATCTTGCTGGATGTATCCACTCGATATTTTTAGATTTTACTAAGGGAATTTCCTTTTGAGTTACCAATCCCCAACTTACTTCTTTCTTTTCAAAATAGCGTCTTATCAGCTCGAAACGTTCAATTACCGTCTTTTTTTCCAATTCATGACTTGCTTTAACACTCCTTGCTACATCATAGGTATTACCGTCATTCCCCTTGATTGTGATTAAAAAGGTTGTTGTTAAAATGTAAGGAAATCCAGATTTTTTATCCTTAAATTTTCTTGTATCCATATCTTCATGCTCCCCAACAACTTCTTCAAAGTCATATAAAGGGAAATGTTCCTTCACCTGTATGACTGAATCATCAAATTCCAATAAATAAAAATATCTCGTCTCTATATCAGACAATAAATGGACAACCCTGTTGCACTTCCATGTCCTTATACGACTGCTCCTGCCGAGACTGCCGAAATCGTGAATTTGAGTAAATCCCTTATAAGATTCATATTCTCCCTGCCCTCTTCCATCCTTAATAAAACGTTGTAATTTCTCCTCATTCCATTCACTTCTCATTTCCAACACCAGCTTTTCTATTTCTCTTTAGCAATGCTTGGACTTTTCCGAAAACAATCTTATTGACCAAGGGGGTATGATTTCCTTCGATAATTAAATCGGAATGTCTTAAGACACCCTTATAAAAATCGTTTCTTAGGATTTCTACTAATGTCTGTTTACTGAAAAAATTGCCCCTTCTGGTTTTATATCCTGAACCATCTAAATACTTTTTCAGTTTCCCAAGACTGCCCAACTCTAAATACTTTTTGAAAATCATTTCAATAATGGTCGCTGTTTCAGCATCCACAGCAATCTTCGCCTTTTCATTCCACTTGTAGCCAAGAGGAGCATTACCACACGCCTTATTGCCTTCCTTTGCCTTAGTTCTTCTTCCAGAACTCAATTTCAAAGTCACATTCATTCTTTCATACTGGTCGAGCAGTTCCATCATTCCGTTTATCAAAAAGTCATTAGGGTCTTTGTTATAAATGCTGTAATTAGGCTGTTCAACACTAATAATATCTGCACCTTTTTTCCGAAACTCTCTATGTACCAAAACTTTAACTGTATCACTCCGCCACAGCCGAGAAGTATTTAACACAACTACTTTTTTTGTCTTACCAAGTGAACTAATTAAATCCGTTAATCCGTCACGATTACCTAAAGTACCAGAAATCCCCTGGTCTTTGAAACAATGAACCAGATTATAATTATTCTTCTGACAAAAATCTACGATTGCTGATTCTTGAGTTTTTAACCCATATCCATCCATTTGGGTTTTGGTACTAACCCTTATATATCCAAAAACATCCAAATTTTTATTCCTCCATATACTTGATTAGTCAAATATTATTCATAATGTCTGACTTAAAAGCTGAAAAAATAAAGGACTATCAATGTCCAGTTGCTTTTAAAGTCGTAAGTTATTGAATTGGTCAATTTATTAGTTAGTTGCATAGCCCTTTTCGGTATCACCCCCTTGAATATAGTCATTGGGCATAAAAAATAGCCAGTAGTCAATCCAAATGGTTTTTTTTGGAAAGGCTACTGGCTATTCTAATTTTTTTATAAAGGTCGAAAGGGCTAAATCTTATCCCCTGCCCTTAGATGTTTTTCGTTTGTCATCATCTTATCTCAAGGCGTAACAAAACTCAAGCATAAATTGATTGAAAAATTCCAACATACAAATCTATAAGAAACCAAAAACGATATTGTATTTACGTTCAAAGTTCACTCAGGTTAGTAAGATAAACAGCATTACTGCTATCGTTCTTGTCTACAATAGAGTCCTTAGTAAAAATGTATTTGCTACTATCCAGTGTTTTCCTAATGCTTTTGAAATAGGTTTCTGCCTCTCTCCTTGTGTAGAATATTTCTGTGTTCCCCATATTCCCCCAACACTCGACAGCCCAACTCTTTTCCATTTTTAATTTCATCCCTTTATTCCGAGTTTCTTCTATTATATATGTTATATTTTATAAATCTGGATTCATTTATACAAGACCCTTGTTCTTTAAACCGACTCTCACATTCCGAAGTCATCATACCTCAATAAATATGAAAGAAAATGTATTCAAATAACAGGCAAAAAGAAAAGAACCGCAACATTTGATTCGCAGTTCTTCAATGGTAAATACATTATCTTAATCTAAAGTTTTTTTAATTCTTGTTCCAATCCTTTTACTTAACCCTAAATTGACAAATAGACCAACTATACATGTTGCAAGAACAACTCCAGAAAACAATCCTCTCCAAAAATTGGTCTCATTTGTAAGTAAATCACTAATATCGATTATTATAACAAGAATGATAACAACAAATATTGCTCTCCTCTGGCTTTTCAATATTCTCATGCTCTTTTTATCATCTTCGAGATTACCGTTTATTCGATGGACTGACCCTAACATATTTAGCACTTTCTCTGCCTCCTTTTTTGTCGTTGTATTTTATTATAGATTTAGCGAAGATATCTATAATCTAAAATACTGGAAATTGAAGGAGAATTACTAAGCACTGATTAATCATCTTCTAATAGGGGATTTTTCTTGTAAACTACAAATTGCTTTATTTCCTCTTCCGTTAAGTCTCCTACATCGACATTTTTCGATTTACAATACTCCATCAATGCTCTAACTTTGACTTTATAATTTGAGGGGACAGCGTAGACACCATCATCAATATCCAAATCATCATCAAACATATTAACACCTCCTTTTACCCAGAAATATTTTCAACATATCAATCAATAAAACATTTAAAAGCTCCAGCAATTGACCATCCCTTACTCGATTCTCTTACATTATTTTCAATAAATTTCAAGAATGAATTATATCCTTCCATAAATATCTTGCCTTCAACAAAGAACACCAACATAAAAATTTTCATTTCCAACGACTCCCAAGCCGATACCTTTATTTCATCAACTATCTTATTGGATTGAAAACAAGGAAATCTCCCCTCTTCTGCCAGTTCAACTAACTCTTTTAATGATGATAATTCACCAATCATTTCCGAAGCCGATTCAAAACAATCTGTGTCCCATTGCTCTTGAGGATACATCGAATATTGGTATTGCGTAAAATTTTGTAATTGTTCTAAGACTACAGATTCTTTAATAACAAAAATGATTTCATCCTGGTTTTCGTTTAAATCATATAGGGATAAGTCAAAATCCTTATTTAACTTATTCATCAATTTTTCAGACGTAATTCCTAACTTATCCAATCTTTTTTTATCAACTTCCATTTGATAACAAATTCCCATTTGAAGATATTGCCCCATTATTCTCCCTCTCCTTCCCCTCTATCCTTACTTCCAGCCTTCTCCTGTTCCTCTACAAATTCAATTAACAATTTTTTCAAATCCTTTGATAAAATCTTAGACCCGCTTATTATTTCTGAAACTGGTGTGTCAACAATGTCTCTCTTTGCAGATTCTAATCGGTATTGGTAGATTCCTTTCATATCTTCTTCGTTAAAGAACCCATCGTTTTCTACATAACTATCAAATTTATCTTTCACATATTCTATGAATTCCGACTGTTCCACTACCTCCACAGCTTGATGATAACTAATTCGACAGTGCTCTATAATTTTTGGCAGTGGCAAATAATCCAAACAATTTACTGCTAATTGCATCCTGCTTTCATCAGATACTTTTGCTGAAATAATTTTTAAAGCCTCAACAAATCCAACTTCAAAACCTTCATTATATCCAATTTTGTATGGTTCAGAATTTCTCATGCTTTACTTCACCTTCATTCCCTAAAACATGGTCAATATTAACACTTTCTGCAAATAAAACATCATGGTCAAAATCTATCCCATTCTCGAACACTACCGTTCGTGCTATTCCGTCTACCCTTGCAGTTCTGAACATATCTATTTTCAAAATTTCTGCCAACACACCCTTTTCCTTTTTTAAAAATTTTTTCATATCCAAGAGCCGATATTCCCGATTATCAAATTCAAGTATCAATTTATAATTGACTGTTGCAAGAACAGAAGTAATCCCAAAATTCTTTTGGTAAATACCCTCTAATTCTTTTCCTTCTTTTAATTTTGGCTCTTCTTCCTCTTTCTCTACTCCTATCGGTCTTACCAATAGCTTTACTCTTGCAAACATATCGCCTTTTTCTATATAACTATCCAGGATTTCATATCCCTGTTCGGCATACAATTTCCTATTAGATTCAATCTGGGCATCAACTATATCAGGATGGCATCCAAATTTTGATACCCATGTTCCTTCCCATTTCCACCATTCTGGCTTCTCCGCATGTTTTATAGTTTCAAATTTTTCAGGCATCTTTAATCCTCCTCTTGTTATTGCTTATAGGAAAAAAATAAAGGCATCTTGACAATAGACAAAAATTTTCCCTTTTTTTAAAAAGAAAAACCTCTATTGCAAGATACCTCTATAGTATTTTTTGCTAATATATATGACCTTTATTATCTATAGGATATAGTTAGATTAACAGAAGTGCAACAAAATCCTGCTTCTATTTTTTTGGCATTTCATTCAAACAATTTTTTAATGTTAAAGTCGTTCCAATAGTTCAATTAACTTTGCGTTCTGTCTCTTAATATTGAGCAAGTTTGTTCTTCTGTACTAATACTTTACACAAAATAATACATATCAGTATCAATCCCACCTGGCTCTTCTTGGGATGTACAGAAAATATCATCTCCATTTATATGCCAAGCCAAGTTTTTAACCGCAATTGCATCGAAATCATAGAATACCTCTGGAACAGCATATTGCCCATTCATAAAATCTTTAAAGCAAATTTCTTCATCCGACCAAGACATTTCCTGCATGTCTCCTCCATCCATATAGCCATTAAAGCAGACCCAGATATAATTATCTTCTGCTTCGTTTCCATAATCTCTGGCGGAAAATTTTCTACCGTCATATTCATGCAATTCTTCCTTTTTCGCAAACATGATTCGAGTCTTATCGGTAGCACATTCCTCTAAATACTCCTTTACCTTGTTCACTATATTTTTCTGAAAAGGACTCATTTCAAAACCCTTCTTGATTGTCCAAGCTGATTGATTCGATATTTTACTCATTTCTTTTCCTCCCATTTTTCATATTGTATTATTAAAAACACTCTATATTATAGATTTGTAGGCTTAGGATATAATCGTTCTCATGTATGCCCACGTGTTACCCCTCAAGCTATTGATTTTGAATTTTATGCCACAACTTCTTCAAGGAAATTTGGATTTGATGCGAAATATTCTTCAATCAAATTCTTTGCTTTGGACAAAATTTCATCATTAGTAACTACCTTGGTACTTCGAGACGATTTATGGGAAATTTCATCACATTGTATTTCTAAACCTTCATACACATAATAGGCAAAACAAACTTTTTGTCCATCATACTGTGCTTGAATAATACTATCGTCAATATATAGATAAAAAGATAGAACATACTCTGCATCTGTTTTATCAATATACATAGGCCAAGGGAGATGCTTATCAATAAAATTAACCCTCTTTTCCATGATTGTTTTTAACCAATTTTGATGATTTTTATCATCATAACCACCATTCATTTCATCATACCAAGCATCAATATCTGGCTCTTTTTGTTTTCTATTATATCCCCGATATTTCCTTACTGATTTTCCTTCTACAATTGTATGCCATTCGTTATCGTATCTATGTCCTTCAGTAAACCAGTTGATAATTCCCTTAGAATAATATCCTCTCGGAACAAGAATTTTTTTCACGAGATACTTTAACCATTCATGACCACCGTAGGATTTTCCATTTCTGTTCCAAACTATTCCTAATCGGTCATTTGTTACTGTCCAAACACCCCATAACTCTGGCTGACCTGGCGGTGGACAATTACGGTCGACTATATATTTATCCTTAAGTTCTCTTTCTCGTTCAAGGTCAACGAAGAAGAATTCACCCCATTGCCCAATTTCTGGCTTTTGAGCAATACCATCTCCCTCCAACTTGTCCGCATCCCAACGCATTCTTCTCGTCTCTGCCAAGCCCATAATAATCTTGTAAGTATCATCATCCAACGGTTTATCTAATTCAATTCTTCCTTCATAGTAAATGTTGTATCCCATGTTATGTTCCTCCTTAATTTCGTTTATCTTTTCTTACAATTCGTTTATTGGTTTATCCATATAACTTTCAATTTTGTAATTTTTATGTGAATCTTATAGATTATTTTAATAGTCCTTCGTATTCTTCATCTGAGAGCGTTTCAAAATGCTCTCTTAAGAAATCTCCTAAGTCAACACCCTGTTCCTCTGCCATTTCCCAATAAATTGGATTATCAATAAACACAATATCCACTACTCTTTTTATTCCTAATCCGTTTCTTAGTCTATTTTTGTCTCTTTGTTCACTACGTTCTCCTGATACAACTGCAACTAATTCGCCAACTCTGAATGGATGAACTTCCTTTTTGACTCTATCTACACAAACAATGTCTGCAAGGTCATTGCCTTTGTCTCTTTTTTGATACACCTTTAGTTGCTCTTTTAAAATTTTTTCGTCTTTGAATCTAATAAATGATTCTTGATATCCCATTTCTCATTCCTCCAATTTGAAATTTCCAGACTTAATGCAAAAAACAATTCCATTACTTACTTTTTATTAGGCGAATCCTGACCAATAGCATTCAATGCTACAAAAGAGCTTCCTTTATCGATTTTTCAAGGAACGACAAAAAGGCCGTATTTATTTTTTGTAAGGACACATAGGTAGACACAACCATAGGGAAAAACCCCATTGGATATAGTCAAAAAACCTATATGAAATTACAAGAAATAAATACGGCCTCTTACCGCAATCAGATAATAATACATTTATAAAAATGTATTAGCTAATTTCAAAAAATCTCCTTTAGGCAACAAATCAATTGGCATTGCCTGTATTCATAATTTACACCCATATTTATTATATGTCAATAACTTTTTTACCGACTATTGTCTTACCAAATAAATACTGATGATGGAACTCTTTATAGTCATAGCTTAGTCAGGATTTGTATTTATTCGACTAAGGTATAGAAGAACAGGTATAACTATGCTACTCCTTGATTTTTCAATCGCTTCATCATTGCTATGAGTATTAATATGATTTCTTTTAAAAGGTCATCCGCTATTTTAAACTGTTCTTTGGTAATGTAGGAATTCATCATTGCCAAGTCATACCAATATCGGGATTCTTGAGCACTACCAAGTGCGTTGTTAATAAAAGTAAACTCTTTTGCAGGGTAGATTTGTCCATTCCCTTCTACTAAATTGGCCCCAATGCTTGAGACGCTTTTTATCATTTGAATTTTCATATTCTTTTCTTCTATCCAAGGGAACTGTTTTACATGTTGATACACTAATCTGTTCATCTCCTTGCACATGTCGTACACCTTCAATTTTTTAGGGTCCTTTACAAAAATTCCATCTACATTATTTTTCATTTTTACTTTCCTCCCTTTTTCTTTAAGCTGTTCTATAAAAACTTTCAAGTCTTCTAATGTCGTCTGTTACATTCTGGTACAACTGCTCTTTTGTTGCGATAATTATACTGTATCTAATTTCCGCTAACTTATATCGGATTTCTTCCAGTTCTGCAACACTATTGTCTTCAAAGCAGGTTTCTAAAAAGGTTTCTTTTAACACCTTTACCTTCTCTTGCATTTGCTCCAGTTCTACCATCGCAAGTGGTTGTAGTGAATGGAGAAACAGTTTTCTTTCCAATTGGTCGATATCTGTTTTAATATGTTCGGTGGACATTCCGTCAGCTCCTTTCGTTGAAAATGATAAGTCCCATTGAGATAATTTTGCTATTAATCTTTTCTCTGATAAGTCAATGATACTACGTCAAGAAAATAGACACAGATTTTTCTACCGCGCTTGCGCTTGGTGGCCTTCATAAAAAAGTTTAAATGAAGAGCGATTTAAACTTTTTTATGAAGGTAAAATCAGGCTACAGAATTT
>NZ_JBHKFI010000032.1:0-26430 GCF_042263505.1 Cytobacillus sp. Hz8
TCAGCGCAAAGGGGAGTATGAGGGAAGCTTCCCTCATACTCCCCCTCAATAAAATAATATAAATAGTGGATTACTGAGAGTATATTCTTCATACACAAACTTCTTGACACAACCCTCTTATTCGCGACTTTTAAAATTTATTCGCGAAAATAAGACTTTTATTCGCAACTTCCATATTTATTCGCAAACACAACCATTTACTCGCGACTTTTTACATTTATTCGCGAAAAATCCCAATTATTCGCGAAATTTATGAAATACTCGCGAAAAGGTCAATTTATTCGCGAAAATTCGATAATGCTCGCGAAAAAGCTCTTTCAGCACAGGCTTTATTTCATTTTATTCGCTAAAAAACAAAAATACTCGCGAAAATCCCAATTTATTCGCGAAAATAAGACTTTTATTCGCGACTTTTAAAATTTACTCGCGAAAATAAGACTTTTATTCGCAACTTCCATATTTATTCGCGAACAAACTCATTTGCTCGCGACTTTTTACATTTATTCGCGAAAAATCCCAATTATTCGCGAAATTTATGAAATACTCGCGAAAAGATCAATTTATTCGCGAAAATTCGATAATGCTCGCGAAAAAGCCCTTCCAGCACAGGCTTTATTTCATTTTATTCGCTAAAAAACAAAAATACTCGCGAAAATCCCAAGATACTCGCGAAATACAAGCCCCCGGCTTGCACTCTCAATCTTCATAAAAATGCAGCCATCAACATCCACTACTGCAAAACCTCTTCACAATCGCAAAAATCATTCTCCCCATCATTTCTCGACCTTAAATCGCCCGTGGATAGTTCTTCGGATTCCAGCGGTGATCTTTTTTCATTTGACTGTCATTCATCATAAAATAGCGATAGGTCTTGATTGGTTTTCCAGAGCTTGTGATGGGGTCGTCCCAGGTCGTATCGACATGATAAAATCTCGAGCCCACTTTTACCAGATTCCAGGCATGGGGTTCATTATTTGCGGTGCCGACAACAAAATAATTGGGGATCTTGGCTTTATTCAGCAGGAGTTTCATCGAATCAGCGTAGCCTTGGCAAACGCCCACGCCTTTGACGAGCACACCGTATGCATTGTAGCTGCTTTCGGGGATGGTCCCCTTCTGATAATTAGTGTAATCGAATTTTGCATGGTCAATAATATAGTCGTGAAAATCCTTAATTTTGTCACGTGTTGATTTTGCTTTGGATCGGTTGTAGATTGCATTGATTTTTTTATTAAGACTGGCTATTTGAGCTTTAATGGTTTTGGTTGAGCCATTATAGACAATTTCCAGTTTTCCATTGGACCAAATAAGAGTTTTCTCATAATTAATATAAAAAATTTCAGGATGATCATCCAGAACTTGATTAAATACGTCTATCTCATGGCCATTTTTTTTAATCATGACGCTTGATTTCAGATGAGTCATGGCATTGTAGATGGTGTTATAATTCGGGTCCTTGGTTAAATTTGTAGTTGCTTCCACAGAAAAGCCTTGATAGGAAAAAGTGATGAATGGGATGAGCAGAACAAGGATGCTAAGCTTCTTCACGAGGAAACCTCCTTCTATCAATCTAGTATTAACTACGATTGATTTCTTTTGAGGGTGTCAAATATCGGACGATCATTATTTTAGTTCTACTGTTCATTATAGATGATATCGCGAAAAATATATTAATTCAAAGATAATAGAATTCTTTATTCAGGGAGAAAAATTTTTATTATTTACATATTTTACTAGTTTATTTCTCAAAATGTCATAATCTATTGAGTTTTTCATATATTCATCTGGTATAATATCCTTGATCTTACAAAATATAAAAATACTGGAGGAAAATTCATGGGGAATTGGTCTCGAAAACTAGCTACATTGACATTGAGTGCTAGTTTAGTAGGAACTGCATTTTTGCCGGTGCAGTCGACTGTTTCGGCGGCAACAACTGCATTGAGTGCTGGCAGTAATTATGCACAGCAGTTGCTTGCAAGTAAGGCGGATTCATTAAAGGATAAGATTGGAAATAAAGATGAGGTTGCTCCTTATAGTCAGGATACGTTGGTTGTTAAATATCAAAAACCTTTAACAGCAACGGATCATAAAAAGGCTGGAACGACTCTCGTACAAGGGATTTCAGCTCTAAACTATGAGATTGTGAAACTAAATAAAAAAACAACCTTGCAACAGGCGATTAAAGCCTATCAGTCTAATCAAAAAGTCGTATCAGTGAGCCCAAGTGCTAATTTTGTCACCCTTTCTACGAATGATCCAAAAGTGGATAAGCAATATCATATTGCCCAATTAAACATTGAAAAAGCCCAGAAGCTTGCGGGAAATAAAAGCATTAAAGTAGCCGTAATCGACACAGGGATTTATGCGAGTCATCCAGATTTAAGCGGACAGCTTCTTCCAGGGTATAACATGTCAGATTCTATGAGTCAGCCATATCCTGAAGACCATGGAACTCATGTAGCTGGAATCATTGCGGCGAAGAAAAATAATGGCATTGGAGGTTATGGAATAAATCCTAATGCCAAAATCCTCCCAATTGATGTCTTTAGTCGTGATGTCGGAGCAACAGATTATGCCATTGCCGAAGCGATTCTTTATGCCGTCAAAAATGGAGCTAAGGTTATTAATATGAGTCTAGGTTCTAACGTTCCTTCTCCGTTAATTGAAGATGCTATTAAAGTGGCTATCCAGAAGAAGGTAACCGTTGTAGCAGCTGCTGGAAATGATGGTTCTGATATTTTGAGCTATCCGGCCGCCATTGAAGGCGTCATCAGTGTAGGTTCAACGAATAAAGATAAACAATTATCCTATTATTCTAGTTATGGTTCATCAGTGGATGTTGTTGCTCCTGGCGAGGATATTTATTCAACCCTCTATGATTACGAAAGGAAAACTAGCTTCCGGAATATGAGCGGGACTTCCATGGCATCTCCTGTTGTTGCCGGAGTGGCTTCCTTACTTTTAAGCAAATATCCAACCTTGTCTCCAGAGCAGGTTGAATATATTTTAGAGCATACTGCGACGGATTTAGGAGCAAAGGGATTTGATCAAAAATATGCCAATGGTCTTGTTAATCCAGTGGTAGCCCTATCTTTTGACCCCAAAAAGATTCCAGTTTCTGTTACGAATCCAAGCACAGAAAAGGATATTTTAGCTGCGGCTACAGAAATCCAAGTCGCAGACACTTATCAATATGATGGCAAAATCACAAAGGCGAATGAAATTCAATGGAAGAAGCTCGACGTGAAAAAGGGAGAATACATTCAAACGACCTTGTCTGGAGCAGAGCAATTTGACTACCAATTAAAGCTCAATCTTTACTCAACAGATGGAAAACAAGAATACACAGTCAATGCTGTACCAGCGGGAAAAACAGAAGGAAAGCTATTGAAGATCCCATTTGATGGGACACTGGCGATTGGTGTGAAAGACACAAATGGCAGCTATGATGATAGCAGTCGGGCACTATCAAAATATACACTCTCTATCCAAAAGCTTGTAGAGCTTAAGGATGATGGCAATACGCTTTCTGCGTTGACGAATATTGATAAGCTCCCATATGCATCTGCAGAAAATGGTCTTACTTTTACTGGGGATGAGGGGGATGAAGATTACTTCAAGGTAAAAGTGGATGATCCCCAAGTCTTACAAGTAGCGGCAACCGCTGTTCCTGGGGTAGATACGAGTATTTTTGTTTATCCGGCAGATATGATGATTCCGCCTGCATTGCCAGCTGATGGGGGAACTGGGGCCGAGCTTCCTCCTGGCATCACCTTACCGGCACCTGAACCTATTTTTGTTGGCAATAATAAGGCTGTAAGTGAAGGGGAGACTCTCTCCTTTGAAGCAGTTCCAGGTATGGAATATGTTATTGAGATTACGAATAAAATCATTCCTTATTATATTGGCTATGGGGATGGCAATATGAATACGAGCAACTTGCTAACAGAGCCATCAGCTATCCCATATCAGGTTACCGTTAAAGGACGGACAACACTTGATGATGAAGATGGCTTGCCAATGATGAGTGCGATTCCAGAACAACTTTTACAAGAAGGAAAAATTGATATCTCAACCTATGAAAAACAAAAAATTGAAACAAAAGCACAGGATCCAGAGGATAATAATAATGAATCGATGCGCCAGCAAATCGAAATGATTCGTGGAAATGCTCGTCCATATGAAATCGGAGGCAAGGGCGAAGGATTTTTACAAAGCTTTAGCGATGAAGACTGGTTTAGCCTTACTCCAACCTCCAACAGCATCCTTGAATTAAAGCTGGATCAGCTGACAGATGTTCCGCTTGTTGAGGTTTATAGAGTAGGGGAATATGAGGAAGAGGATGGAACCAAGTATCCTGCCCTTGATCAAGTTGCTTCTAATACTGATATCCTGTCTTTGCTTTCTCTTACGAATGAAATGAAGCCATTTTTATATGCCGGTTTGAAAAAAGGCGAGGAGTACTATATTAAAGTTTCTTCTAATTTAATGAGTCTTTCTATTGATGACTATTCTTTTACAACTAAAGTCTTAATTGACAACCCGCAAGATAAATATGAGGATAATGATCTTGTTGCCAAGGACTTGCCATCCAGCGCGATTACAGCCAATGTGGCAATGCCGTTTGACACAGATTCGTATTACTACAAGGCCAAGGCAACAGGAATAGTTGGAGTATCCCTTGAAAGAGCGGCACTTGATAAGGCGCTTGCAGCGAAGTATCCAAAAGAATTACAGCAAAACCTATATTTATTGGCCATTGTGACAGAGGATACGGATCGTGATCGTGTCGTAGATGAAAATGAAGCAGATAAATCATCTCTTATCTACCATGGAATCGACTATGGAAGTACATCGGGTTCTTTTCAAGCAAAGAGTGGAAAATCTTATATCATCACAATGATGGGATTGACGGAAAACCTAGATCCAATTACCTTGAACCCGTATAAACTAACTGTGAAACCGGCCAATGCAAAAGACGAGGATGCTAAGAGCGTTGTGAAAAACAACAAACCATCCAAGCCGCTATCCTTGAAGAAATCAAGCTCTCGCAGCTATACTGCAAGCGGCTACTTTAATACAGGTGTTCCAAATGGAGATAAGGACTGGTACAAACTTTCCTTAAGCAAAACAACAAAAGGAAAAATCAGCTTCACCCATTCATCTGAAATCGATGGTGTGATTTATCTTTACGATAAAGATGGCAAGCTGCTCGAACGAGTCAACTACTATCCAGAAGGCGATAGTGAAACCTTGTACTTCAATCTGAAAAAAGGTACGTACTACATTCGTGTTCAAGATAGTCGCGGTAATGCTAGTATGAATGCTTATAAGTTGAATGTTTCTTGGTAAAATGGATTAACAGGAATAAGTGATTGAAAATGGTAAATAGCCCTACTGCCTATACTTAGCAGTAGGGCTATTTAATTTATTAAATTGGTCAAAGTAGGGGATAGGATTATCCCCTCTTTTTTGCAGTGCCTGATGGCTAATCAACATTTTCCGGGAAATTTCCCTATTGAAGTCGAATTTTGAAATAAAAAGTCTATCGATGGCCCCATTTCCAGGGAAATTTTAATTGTTATCAAAAAAATCGTAAAAAATTGAAACTATCCGTCGATTATAACTGTAATAATAGTAATGAAATCATCTGTTATTTATCGTGGAAATGCCTATAAAGAGTTTTATGATAATATAATTTCTATTTTATAAATTTCAATCTAGCCCTGAACCGCTATAGGTAATAGTCAAATCAAAAAGGCCTAAACCTTCATATAAGATTTAGACCTTATTCTTAAAATATGTATTAAACTCTTTTCGCACCTATGTAACATGCTTTCCAATAGCTGCTGCTTAAGGAATCAATTCTGACACCTGAATTTGCCGAGTGAATGAATTTTCCTTTGCCTATGTAAATTCCTACGTGGGAAACACTTTTGCCGTCTGTTTTGAAGAATACGAGATCTCCTGATTTTAAGTTACTTTTTGAAACTTTTTTACCTTTTTTATAGATAGCGCTTGCAGAGCGAGGTAATGATTTACCTGCTTTTTTGAAAGAATATCCAACTAAACCTGAACAATCAAAACCTGCTGGTGAAAAGCCACCGTATTTGTACTTTACACCAAGTTGTGCTTTTGCTACTTTGATGGCAGCCTGCGTAAACGTAGACGCCTCAGTTGGGTGATTACCGAAAAGACCACTGAACAGTATTCCAAAAGATATCAAGCAAGTTATGAAAATCTTCTTCATGCAGCTACCTCCGAAAATCTATTATAGTAAAAAATCTAGTAAATTAGTCTATTATTTTCTCGTAGTTCCATTGTCTCATAAAAGGTTTCATATTTGTGTTTACAGTTTGATTCTAATTGTGTTACAGGAATATTACAAAATTCGTGCTAAATTGCGATAAAATAGAAGAAGTATATCATAAAAGGGCATTTTTGGGGAATTCATGCGTTTTTTCATTATATTACAAGTGGGATGATTACGAAGTATCAAAAAGAGAATATAACATCGAAATAATAAATGATATTGGAATTAAATAAACATCAGAGTAGCTTAATAATAGGAGAAAAATCAAAAATAAATAACAGTTGGTACCAGTCGCCTATTTATTAACATAAATTAATCTAGTATTATAGTTTTTGTTTTCCTAAATATCCAATATAATAGAAATATCAACTGGAGATGAACCATGCGAAAATTACGGAGAGGAAGTATAGCCATGAAATATATTGGCTCTGTCTTTTTTTCTCTTTTCTTTCTAACATTTGCATCCATGAATGTTTTTGCTTCTGAGCAGCAGAATCTGACAGACCCGATTGAAAAAAGTACTGCTGCCATGTTTAGTGAGGAAAAAGAATATAGCAACAATGAATTACTGATTAAGTTTCAAGATATTGCAACAGCAGCAGATAAAAAACGAATTTTTCAATTGAACGATTTAAAAGAAGTGGATCAATTGAAAATGGGGAATATCTCTCTTGTTCAAGTTCCGAAGGGAATGGAGCTTGAAGCTCTTGCACAGGAACTACTGAAGGACAAGCTTGTTGAGCATGTCGAACCAAACTATCACGTCGAAAGTACCTTTACTCCGAGCGACTCTGGATACAAAAAGCAATGGTACTTAAAAACGATTGAAGCGTCAAATGCATGGAATGATACAAAGGGCTCCCCAAGGGTAAAAGTTGCGATCATTGACGGTGGCGTGCAAAAAAATCACCCTGAATTCAAAGGGAAAATTGTGGATCCTTTTAATATGGTAACAAACAGCACCTCCTATTCAGCAGATGAGCATGGAACACATGTCGCAGGTATTATTGCTGCGAGAAATAACGGTTCTGGCACAGTTGGTGTCGCTCCTAATGTGAAAATCATGCCCATTAATGTCTTTCAAGGAACAGGGGCTGAAATGATGACGATTGTGAAGGCCATTTCTTATGCAATTGATCATCATGCTGACATCATCAATATGAGTCTAGTAAGCTATGACTATAGTTCAATTTTGAAAGATGCAGTTGATACAGCGAAAGCAAATGGAGTTGTCGTAGTGGCAGCAGCCGGAAATAATGATACGTACTTAAAATCCTATCCTGCTTCCTTCGACTCTGCCATTGCTGTTAGTGCAACAGATTCGTCTGATCGAATTTCTTATTTTTCCAATTATGGCTCTTATATTGACCTCTCAGCACCCGGTGAAGATATTTATTCGACTGTTCCAACGAATAAATATGAATCGATGGATGGAACATCAATGGCCTCACCGGTTGTTTCTGGTGTAGCCGCACTCGTTCTTTCCAAAAATCCATTTTTATCACCTGAGAAGGTAAAGGATATTTTGAAAAAATCTACTATCGACTTAGGCAGAAAAGGGTGGGATTCCCTCTATGGATATGGAAGAATCGATGCCTACAAAGCCGTTAAAAACACCACTCCAGCGGTAAGAGATATGAAAGCTACATCTACTTTTACCATCCAGGGAACTAATAAGGCAGGAATATCCTTCACTCCTCAGAGTGGAACGACGGTATCTGTTTATATCAAAAATGCTAAAGGTGAGGTCATCCGCAAGCTTTCTTCTAACAAAAATTCGACAGGGAAGAAGATGTCGGCTTATTGGGATGGAAAGTGGGATAATGGCGCTTACGCATCCAATGGGACATACACGATTACGATTCATTTAAAAACAAGCAAAAAAGAATACTATCGCGTAAAATCAATTAAAGTAGTGAACCAGGTAAAACCAGCCATTACCCTTTATCAAACAAGCGGAGAATTCTCACCAAAGGTAAAGAAAATCAGTATTCCGATTAAATTAAATGAAAATGCAAGAATCTCCGTCAGAGTCTATGATGCTAAAGGAAAATACTCTCGAACGATTTATAGCGGTCATTCCTTATATGGCGGAAGAACATACAATATTTATTGGGATGGTAAAAATAACGTCGGGCGCATTCTCCCTGATGGAACGTACAAGGTGCAGTTTACCATCATTGACTCTAGCAAGTTAAAAGGCACAACCAAATATTATACGGTCAAAATGGATTCTACCCCACCAAGCGGAAATACACTATCCGCCGTTCCAAACTATATCATGGATGGAACGACGAAAAAGGTTGGCGACTTAACGTTTAAGGAAAACGTCAGCGCAACCGCCTATATTACCACTACATCTGGTATAAAGGTGAAGCAATTATTTAGCAATAAAGCAATTCAGCCAAGTACCTTTGAAATCACATGGGATGGAACAAATGACCAAAAAACCAATGTCGATGAAGGCACTTATCGTCTTCTCGTCCAATTAAAGGATTCTGTCGGCAATCTCGCGACGGTAACAAGCAGTGACATTACAGTAGAGGATTATACGAAACCAGTCGTGACATCAAAAGCAGATTTTTCCTATGATCTGAAAGACAAATTAACTATTCCTTATACACTTTCAAAAACGGGAAATGTGACGGTAGAAATGAAAAACGGCAATACCGTCATATACTCCGCCAACCTAAACACCCAAACAAAGGGTGACCATAATTTTACATGGGATGGCAAAGATCAGTATGGCAACCAAGTCGCTGATGGAAATTATACATTTAGCATTAAACTTCAGGATGCCCGTGATACTGGAGAGTTTGTTGGAGAGATTCATGTTGCTAGATAAAGTAAACTTCCATCAGTGGGGGTTTTCATTCATCCCCCAATGATGGTTAGTCACGCAGAGCCTGATTGATTTTTCTAAGGGCTGAAGCCCAAAGAAAAATCTTATTTCACTTATCACGCTCATAACGCCACATCCTGTGGCTTCGCCTGACTAGGACCTCCTGTCCGTTAAGAGTGGGATAAATAGAGAATGAGGGAATTGAAATGGAAATAGGAGCTGGCATAAGGCTAGCTTCTATTTTTTTTAGAAAAGGGCATGAAAGTGCTCTTTTTTCTTTTTTTAAAGATATCGATTAGGGTTTTAAATAACCAATTTATGTAAGTATGAACCTAAAAAACCAGTTTATTCGCGAGATTTAAATTTTATTCGCGAAAATGAAGGATTTATTCGCGATAATTAAAATTTATTCGCGAAAATAACCAATTTATTCGCGAACTCGAAATTTATTCGCGATAATGAGAAGATGTTCGCGAAAATTAATGATTATTCGCGATTTTACCTTTTTGCTCGCGAAAATTTCCTTTTATTCGCGAAATTATGAAAATGCCCGCGATTAATAATTAATAAGCTCAACAATTTGTAATAATCGTGAACCCAAAAACCTCTCCACAAAATAGGTTTTTCCACCCACAGGTAATTTCTGTTATTTCAACATACATTTTCTTAATATGATATAATTCGACTAGATAATTATTTATTGGTAAGTAGAGGAGAAATTAGATGATTACTAGAGTGAAGGAACTTTTTAATGATAGCTCTAAAGATATTAAAAGATTGAATAAATTAGTAGAAAAAGTGAATAAGCTCGAGTCTAAATATGAAAAAATGACCGATGAAGAGCTTCGTGATATGACAGCGAAATTTAAAGAAAAGCTAGAAAAAGGAAAGACGATTGATGATATTAAAATTGATGCTTTTGCCGTCGTTCGTGAGGCTGCCAAGCGCGTGCTCGGTTTACGTCATTATGATGTGCAGTTGATTGGTGGCTTTGTCCTTCATGAAAATAGCATTGCACAAATGAACACTGGGGAAGGAAAGACGCTTGTTGCCACTCTTCCAAGTTATGTGCATGCATTAGAAGGAAAGGGTGTTCATATTATTACGGCGAATGAATACTTGGCTCGCCGTGATATGGAACTGATGGGGCAAGTGCATCAATTCTTAGGACTAACGGTTGGTCTCAATATTACGCAAATGGAACCAAGTGAGAAAATGGTCGCATATCAAGCGGATATTACATATGGAACTGGAACAGAATTTGGCTTCGACTATTTGCGCGACAATATGGTTTACTCTATGGAGCAAAAAGTTCAAAGACCACTTCATTATGCAATTGTCGATGAAATTGATAGCATTTTAATCGACGAAGCGAGAACACCATTGATCATTGCGAATAAATCAGATGAGGGGGCGGAGCTTTGCCGCATTACCTCTATGATCATTGCAGATTTTAAAGCAGATGAAGATTATGAACTATTCAATGAAACAAGACAGGTGTATTTAACTGATAAGGGAGCGGCGAAGATTGAAGCTGCCTTTGGATTAGAAAATTTATATGATGCTGAGCATCAAGAGCTTGTACATAATGTGATGCAAGCCTTAAGAGCTCACACTGTAATGATAAAAGACGTCGATTACATTGTGCGAGAAGGCAAAGTCCTTATTATCGATAAGTTCACAGGCCGCGTCATGGAAGGGCGTACCTTTAGTGAAGGACTCCATCAGGCGATTGAGGCAAAAGAGAGCTTAGAAATTTCTGAAGAAAATGAAACGCAAGCGACAATTACCGTGCAGAACTATTTTAGAATGTATCAATCACTTGCAGGGATGACCGGAAGTGCCACTCCATCTAAACAGGAATTCTGGGAAACCTACCGTCTTCGTGTTGTCACAATTCCTACTAATATGCCTATTCAACGGGAAGATTTAGAAGATTTAATCTATGCGGATTACAAATCAAAAGTGAAGAAAATCGTCGCTGAAGTGAAGCGACTTCATGAACAAGGCAGACCTATTCTGATTGGAACGACCTCAATCGAGCAATCAGAGAAACTATCTGGTTATTTGAAAAAGGAGAAAATCAAGCATCAGCTTTTAAATGCGAAAACGGAAGAGGATGAGGCAAGAATCATCTCAATGGCTGGACAAAAAGGACAAGTGATGCTTGCTACCAATATGGCTGGGCGCGGTACGGATATTTTACTCGGCGAAGGGGTAAAAGAACTTGGGGGTCTCCATATCATTGGAACGGAGCGTCATGAAAGCAACCGGATTGACATGCAGCTGCGCGGACGTTCTGGTCGTCAAGGTGACCCTGGGTCTACGCAATTTATTGTTTCCATTGAGGATGACTTACTCACCTACTACGATGAAGACGAAAAAGAGCGCTATGAGAAAAAAGTCAAAACGGATGAGACGGGAAGAATTCTTTCTCCTGACCCAGTGAAATATGTTAAAAAGGTTCAAGAAACGGTTGAAAATATGCATTATTCAAGTCGAAGTCATCTCTTAAAACTCGACAATGTGTCAGACCAGCAAAGTAAGGTCATCTACTCCATGAGGGATCGAATCCTAGAAATTACACCGGATGAAATGTTTGCTGAGCTCGTAGAATATTTGCAAAACTATGTGACGGCCGTCGTAAATCGCAACTATCCGGAAGACGGTGGTATGATTCATCCAAAAGCTCTATTAGAAGAATTAAGTTTGGTTTTCCTTCAGTTTGATTGGAAGTATGAGGATATCATCGATTTCGAGAGACCGGAAATCGAAGCGAAGGTCATAGCTGAATATGAGAAGCTAAAAACGGAAATTATCAGCCTTCAAGATGATGAAAATCTCCGCAGACAATTAAAGAATTTCATGCTTCACCAAATTGATACCAACTGGATTCAGCATTTGGAATTAATGGGCAGCATGAGAGATGGCATGCAACTGAAAAGCTATGGTCAGGAAGATCCATACCGTATCTTTGAAAAAGAAGCACTTGAGCAGTTCAATGAACTTATGTATTCCATTCAAGCAGGCATTAGCATCCGCTTTATGGAATATGTCAAAAGCCAATGGAATCATGAAAGCCGCATCGAGATAAAAGAGGAGGAAGAGGAGTAACATGGCCCTTTTTCATAAAAAAAAGAACGCAAACGAAACAAATGAGGTCGAAGAACAAGTAACAAATCAGGCAGAAGTTGAAGCGGAAGGGAAGACCGTTGAAACAACACTAGTTTTCCACCCTGATTTATTTATGACTCCTCAAGAAAAATATGTTTATCGCTATCATCACCTCAGACTTCCGAAATTAATAGAAAATCAAATTTCCATTTCCGGGTTAAAGCTGAGTGAACACGAAGGCAGTCTGTTCGTCATAGCCTTTCTACGAAATACCTTACAAAAGGCCGTTCATTTTGAATCAGTAGATTTGCTTATTTTAAATAAAGAAAAGCAGCCCATTGCAAAGCAAACCTTCGACATGGATGATCTAATTGATTTATCTCCGATGTCCTGTATGCCATGGACCTTCCTCTTCACCGAGGATTCCAGATTGACGGATGAGGTTCCAGCTGAGGGAGAGTGGACGATTGCTTTCGAACTCAAAAGCAAAGAACGCCCGCATCAATTGGATTTAGAGGAAAGCTGGGAAAACCAACTAGCCCCTAATCAAAAAGAACATCTTGAAAAATTAGTGGCGAATTTACCAAAGCTCTCTCAAGGCGAAGTCAACTTTATGGGAATCGAAGCTAAGTTCGTCGAAGATCATGCCTTTGCCGTTACCGTATTGATCCGAAACGGCAGCACTCAAAATATTCAATTAGAACAAATTCCATTAGTCGTGGAAGATGCAGATGGTGATATTATTTGCCAAGGAGGATTCAAGCTTGAAAATTTTGAGGTCAAGGCTAACACAAGTAAGCCATGGACCTTCATCTTCCCAGCCCAGCTTGTCTTAAAGCAAGAACCGAATATGAGCAGTTGGAAGGTATATCCACCAACGCAGAAAAAAGAATAATTCATGTGAAGCGAGCTCTTTAGGGGGCTCGCTTTTAATATGGGGGATACAACTCTGATGAAGGAAGTAGAAGTGTGAGAACTCAAGGGAAAAGTCGTTCATAATGTTGAGAAACAACAAAAGTGGTAACCCACAAAATGAAAGCCATTCAGCCAAACTCCAGGGGGATGTCCAATCTCTATTCAGCCAATTATTCTAAAAAATCATCAAATTAGGACGCTCATTTCAACTTAAACTATCAAAAAAAGTCTCTGAAAATAGCTATTTTCAGAGACAGATGAACAAAATTATTTCAAATTAGAAGATGCTAAATACCCGACTTCCTTCGTTCCATTCACAGATACTTTAAACCAGCTAAATAAATTTGCGGTTGAGCTATCTTCAATTGGCCCTTCTAAGATGGTAACGGTGGTGCCACCCGATAGGGTTCTAATTTTCGCCCCGCTTGTGGATGGGGATTTACGGAAATTAGAAGAACCGTTGATCTTTGCCGTAACGCCTTTTTTATAGAGCTGGGTAGATGGAGTTTTCACGTTGGTTATATAGCTCATTTGATCCTTAAAGGAAAGCAGGCCAGTTGACTCATCCTTAGTTATTTTCAATTCGGATTTAGTAAATACATACGGATCCACCAATGCACGATCCTTCATATAAGTATAAACCTTCACTTGATAAGGATTATTGTCCGAAACCAATGGGTTATTCCGTGATGATAATCCGTTATAAGCCATAATCGCAAAATACCAATTTTCTAAAATATTTTTCTCGTGATCGTTAATGGTCGGGATAATTGGATTGGCAAGGGTTGCATAGTTCCATTTTTGTAAAAGGATTTCGACACCGGTTGTAATGTTGTAGTTGATATCGTATTTTACTTTTTCCCAATCGTATTGTTGATCATTTTCGGATTGGGGAGTGACTTGCATAATCCCATAGCCATTATCAGCACTTTTGAAGACATCGCCATTTGTTTTAAATTGAAGCAGATTTCCGTTCTCGGTGATGGCGATAGATTTTACGACTTCAGGTGGTATCCCTTTTGCAATGGCAGCTTTTGTTAAAAGCTCTTTTATATTTTGAACGCTCAAAGGCAGTTGGGCCATAATCGCTTTGAAGCGTTTGTTGAGCAATGCCTCATCTGATGATGAAAAGGCACTAATATCCGTCGTTAGCTGTTGATAAAGGCCTGGTACTTCTGCGCTGGATTTTCCGGGGCCGACTAGTTGGTCGAGTTTTGTTAAGTTTGTGTCAATGGTGATTAGCTTGCTTAACGTTCCGGTTTGATATTTGCTAGGAATGGTCTTGTTTAGTGCAACGATTTCCTTTTTAAGCGTTGTTTTGAATGTACTTTGTTTGACAGAATCAATATAGAAAACAATCGTTTTATAGTAGCTTGCGATTTTCGTAGATGTCGTTTCCTTTTTTAATAGGGTGTTAATATTGTTGATTGCAAGCTTCACCTTAAACGTGTAGCTATAGTCACTAATGACCTTGCTTGCAGGTGTGAGATATAATGCCTTAAGTTTGTCACGAGATTTGGCACCATATACAGAGTTAAATTTGGCGCTATTTTTGGATACCTCTGTTGAAAGACTGTTGTAGGCTGTAATCGTTTTTGTATCCAGCTTTCCTAGTTTGATTTGGCTTGCGAAGGTGCTTCGCCTTTTCTCGATGATTTTTCCAGCATTAATCGCTGTGATATATTTTTTTCCTCTGTCAATTTGTGTTTTGACCGTCGTTAATTTTTTTGTATAAGTTGTCCGCTGCTTGGACGAGAGCTTTGCCACTGCTTTTTTGGCGCTGTTGTATTTGGATACGGCTGCATTATATTCTTTGGTTGGAATTGTTTTGCCTGTAGCACTTTTTTCTACTTGAGTGACATTGGCTAGTGTGTTTCCAGCCTTGACGGCGTTATTAACCAATGTGGCAGTACTTGTTGCCGCCTGCGCTGTGCGAGGTTGTGAAAGTAGAAAAATGAGAGACAATGTGAGTAGGAGAGAAAGAGATACGTATATTTTTCGTTTCAACATGTTCGGTTCCCCCTTTTAATAGAAAAAAGGCAAAACTCAGATTGAGAAGACCCAAAGATGCTTTTCAAGATGGGTAATTCCTTTTGTGAGTCAGCCTTTTTTATTTTATGTAATCCCACATTTACGGGTATGTAGATAAAAATGTAAAGTTGGATGTTTCATGCATGTATGGATTTCTTGTTGAGTTCCGTCAATCACATGCCATTCATGTGAACTGTTGGAGTGAGGCAAGTCATGTTGTGTTTCCATGCAGTTTCGTTTTTTTGTTTCATTGCCGATTAAAATAAATGCAAATTTATCTTGGAATCGATTCGTTTAGACGAATTCTGGCCAGTTTTGCTGAATTTCATCGCCTTCGATTTTTTCAAGAGTTCGGTATTTAAGTGGTAGTAGCTCTTTGTCAGTTTTATTTAAAAAATCCTTGGCAATTTCAAATGGAATCAAATTATATTGATCATCGTCCTCTGAAATTAAGTAAGCCCCAATCATTTGTCCTTGGTTCTTTAAATCTAACGTCAAAAATGCAGGGTAGTACGTTTCGTTGTTTGCTAATAAGATCGATTTTGCCGTTACTGTGTCATTTTCTTCAAATTCAATAGACTCATTGCTGATATTCTCCAACACCTTTACGGCCCAGCCTTGCTTTTTATATCCACCAATTACCTTTGGAGGTTTTTCTTTGAATTGCTCCAAAAGGTCGTTTGTTTGATCTTGTTCGCTCATTGTATTACTGTATCCCTCCCGATAAATCTTATAGATCACAGCCAATAATTACTTTATCATAAAGTATTGTTGAATAGAAATATACATTAGTAAAGAGTAACACAAATGTAATATGTACACAAACATCACTACATTTTTATTATCCATATTTTACTGTAGTATAGATGGTTTAAGGAAACAATACAAAAATGTTACCAAAAGGTGGGGCGGAAGGCTTATTAGCTTGGAGGATGCTAGGGGGAGGATGGTCTTGGTTGTTAAGTTTGTTTGTAAAGATAGTTGTTTTTTTGAGCAGATTTTATCTTAAACTCTCAACTGAGGTTTTCTGATTCGGAGTTGAATGCCTAGGAATTCTCTAAAAGTGCCTGAATGAGCGAAAAGGGAAAAGAAAGTCCGAAAGCGAGCTTCTTTTAGACAGGAGACGGCTCAGAAAAGGAAAAGGAGTCCGAAAGCGAGCCTCTTTTGGACAGGAAAGAGGGTGAAAAGGGAAAAGGAGTCCAAAAGCTTGCTTCTTTTAGACAGGAAACGGCTCAGAAAAGGAAAAGGAGTCCAAAAGGGAGCTTCTTTTGGACAGAAAACGGCTTAGAAAGGGAAAAGGAGTCCAAAAGTGGGCTTCTTTTGGACAGGAAACAGGTCGGAAAAGGAAAAGGAGTCCGAAAGGGAGCTTCTTTTGGACAGAAAACGGCTTAGAAAGGGAAAAAGAGTCCAAAAGGGAGCTTCTTTTGGACAGGAAACGGCTGGGAAAGGGAAAACAAGTCCAAAAGCGGGCTTCTTTTGGACAGGAAACGGCTGGGAAAGGGAAAACGAGTCCAAAAGTCGGCTTCATTTGGACAGGAAACGGCTCAGAAAAGGGAAAAGGAGTCCAAAAGCTTGCTTCTTTTGGACAGGAAACGGCTCAGAAAGGAAAACGAGTCCAAAAGCCAGCTCCATTCAGACAGAATGGACCCTTAATTCGGACTCGAATCCCTTAGAATTCATGCAAACAGTCGAATGGATTATCTTGGATTTCATCCGAGCAGTCCAAGGGATCGGCCTAACTTAATACCAAAAAGCATCATACTTTAAGATAAGAGCATTTAATAAAAATCCCTATCAAATCAAGCTGGTTTCACAATAAAAGAAAGGGACTCGGAGAAAACCTCCGGGTCCGTTCTACTTACTCTTCACTTGTAACAGTTTCATTTTCCAAACCTGCTATTTGCGCTTCAAGTGCTTGGCGTTTTTCAAGCAATGTTTGGTGGAGCTTTTCATATTGCATTGTGGATGATTCCTCAAGCAATCGTACCTTTGTCAGATTTTCCTTTGCCCCCGTTATATTTGCTTCTTCTATTTGCTTTTCAGCCTCTATGAGGAGATTGGAACGATCGATTTCCATTTGAATGGTTAGAATCGTGTTTTTGGCTGGTGCTAAGTATTTTGCAGTAGCAAATTTTCGCGCACCGACTCCGTACATTTTGGCAATGGCTTTTTCACTGTTTGTATAATTAGTCTTTAATTGAGCAAGACCTTGGATGATGCTTGGTTGAATCGTGTCAGCTGCCTTTAAAGTGTCGGTATAGCTTTGATTAAAGGCTATTAGCTTTTCACCGGCTTGAATGCTGCCTTTAAAGTTTGCGGCATAGGCGGCATAAGCCTTGATGCTCTTTTGGTAGCTGGCAAATTTATTTTTATATTTAGATGGCAGCTTCTTCGCAGATGTATCTAGCTTCGATGATTCCTTGGTGACTTGGCTATATAAATCAGTGAATTTCTTGTCAAGCTTTAAATCGCTGGCTGATTGGATATTTGTATAGTAATAGGTTTTCAGTTTCTTTGCATTGGTCGAAAGTGATTTATATTTGCTCACTAAACTATTAACGGAGCTGCTGTAGCGTTTATCAAACAGCTTTCCGCCTTCTTGGGCGACATATAAACCGACCGCTTTATTTTCGGACCAGGCTTTTGAAAATTGGGAGACGGGAGGATTTGTTTCCGTATAGTAATTCGCAATTTCGGGTGTAAATCCCGGGCGTTTTTTCACGGCGATAAACCAATCGGTGAAGCCGCCGCCGCTTGGATTTTTGCCTGGATAAATTAAACGGTAGCCAGTCATGCTGCCGATTTTTTTGGCATAGGCCAGGTCACGTTTGTTGCGTTCCTTCGGTTGTTTAAATTGCCAGTAAAGGATTTTTCCTGAAGTATGGTAAGCGACCGCCATTTCAGGATTAATTTGCTCAACGAATTTAAGAAGAGCCTTTGCTTCTGCTGATGTGGCAGGTGCTTTTCCTTTGTAATTTTTATAAGAAGGAGACTTCGGGCTTTTGATATTTTTCCAGTCAGCATTGTATTGCCGGTTTAAATCGACACCCTTCCCATTTGCTTTCCAACGTTTAAAGTTTTTACTGCCGTTATTCATTTTAAGTAAAGCTTGGTGATATTTTTGGGGAACAGCTTTTAATCCTGATTGCTGCAGGGTGACGCCATCAGGATTAACCATTGGAACAAACCAAATCGTGGTATTATTTAAGATTTTATAAGCGTCATATCCATTGATTTTTTGCTTATGTGTGTAGGCATAGGCGTATTGATCGGCCATATACATATTTAGGTTGGTGGTGAGCCATTCACGGGCGTGGTGGGCACCATTGATAAAAACGGTAGCTTGCCCCTTGCCGACAGAGAAGGCATACAAATCTTTACCAAACTCGGATTTACCGATGATTTTTACATGAATTAAATCAGGATATTTCTTTTGCAATAATTTAATATCACGAACCATTTCCGAATAGGTGTAGGTTTGATTCGGATTGACAATCTGGTTCTTTGCTTCTGCTTGATGGCTAAATGAAAAGCCTGAGAACAGGAAAATTACTGCGATGATGTAGATGTTAATTTTTCTCAAATGACTTCCCCCTATAATCTATCACTCTATCTATCTTTTAAAAATATACTATAAAAGTTTTACCTATGATAGGGTGGCTTTTCCTATTAGATTGGAAAAATGGAAAGGGGAGAGGCGACAAAAAAGAGGCTCACTCTTCTACTAAAAGAGTGAGCCTAAAAGTCCTTATTAAATTTCTAATTGTGTTTTTAATTCAGAAATAACTTCTTGTCGTTTTTGTTCTGGAACGACTTGATAGTAGATGCCATTGATTCTTGTTCCGTTTCCTTGGATTTGAATCTGGTCGATATGATGACGAGCTTCTTTATAATTCTTTTGGATGACTTTCATTTCATCGAAGGTTAAATCGGTTTTGACGTTGTTGCCGAATACTTCAAGAATGTCATCGATTTTGGAAATGGAAGAAAGATTTGCTCCTTTTTCAAGGACGCCTTCAATCACTTGACGTTGTCGCTGTTCACGACCGATGTCTCCTTTAGGGTCCTGATGTCTCATGCGGGCATAGGCAAGAGCTTCAGCCCCGTTAAGGTTTAACTTCCCTTTTGCAAAGGAATATTGGTCTTGTGAAAAGGCGAATCCGTTGTCGACGGTCACTCCTCCGACTGCATTCACGATATCCCTAAAGCCTTCCATATTGATTTTGATATAATAATCAACTGGAGTATCAAGGAAGTTCTCCACGGTATTTACCGTCATTTCGGGTCCGCCGAATGCGTAGGAGTGGTTGATTTTATCCTGCGTTCCTTTGCCGACAATCAAGGTTCTCGTATCCCGAGGGATGCTGACCATTTTGACGGATTGATTCTTCGGATTCACGGCCATAACGATTAAGGTATCAGAACGACCTTTGTCGCCCTTGCGTTCGTCAACTCCCATGATTAAAACAGAAAACGGTTTGGCATTGCTTAAGCTTACTTGTTCATCTCGTTTATCTGATTTATCTCGATGGTAATCACCTTGCATGTTTGCAACTGTATCTTCTACGGTTTTATATAAATAAAAGGCATAGCTTCCACCAACTAATAATAAGGCCATTAGGGCAGCACCTGTGAATTTTAACCATTTGCGATTTTTATTTTTCATGCGTATACCCCCAATAAAGTTTCTTACGCCAAGATTGAATTATAATACGCATCTCATCTCCACGTCATTGGATGTTACATGAAGAAATGCCTATTTATGGGGGGATAGCCAATCTACTTAAATTTCCGCATCATTTTTGACCAGAAGGTATAGGATTTAATAAATAAATCGTTTTTAAAGGTTTGTCCCGCTTCAATAGATAGATCGTGGAGCTTGACTATTTGCTCAGGGTGAACCTTTACTTTGGCTGCATTTAAGCGGACCTCTTTATTAAAAATTTCAAAATAAAAGTCATATTCCTTGTTTTCTTTTAAGAATGAATCCCAGGATAACGTAAATTTTGTGGACGTTATCTTTTCGAATAGAATCGCTTCTCTTGTGAGGCGATCCTTAAGGAAAAAGGACATGGACTCATGAGCTTCTTGATCCAAGGTTAATACGATACCTGTTTCGTTCATCTCCCATTCATGAATGGAGATATCAGGGGCAGCCTCAATCGAGATCTTACCTGGTTTGCTTTCATATAAGTTAATAAAAGCCGGTTCTGTGCGGAAGGATGGAATAAAATCATCAATAAATAAATCCTCCAGCTGGAAGGCATGATGGTAGAACTCAAAATACCAATCATAGGTTGTTTCATTTAAAGGAAACTCCGTCCATTCCAACTCATAGCGATTAACGCCTGTCTTATTCAAATAGAAGTCAGCACCCGTTGCCGTATCTTTAATAAAAAATTTTAACGTCTTTGGAACCACTCTGCCTGTTGAAACCATCAGCTTCTTCCTCGTAATTTTCGGCGAGTCGATTGGTGAAAGATAGGTTGCTCGGAACGATAGGTTTTGATTCACGGTTTCGTACAACTCGATAAACGAATGGTCCTTGTTCACGATATCCAGCTGATAGCGTGCAATATGATCAATATGAACGCGCACTTTATGGCCAAAAATTTTGTAAAACAGGTCAAAGACAGTGTTCTTTTTCAAGAGATGACGAGTTTTGCATTCGAATTGGTTGTCTGCATTTTGATCAAAGGAAATCGTCTTTTTCGTGTTGCTGCGATCAACAAGATAAAATTCAAGCAGGGATCTGGCATTATGATTGGTGAACACATGAATTTTATCCTTTGTTAACATTAGTTCTTTCATTTTAATAGGTGGCGTGACCCCAATCGAAATATGGTTATCCTTTGTAATGAAGGAGGCCAGCAGACGCTCCTCTTGAGTAATGAGGAATCCTTTGAGACTCTTCACCTGTTCCCGCTTAATCCGGTATTTGATTCCGGAAACCAGATAATATAGGTCATACAGTTCGTCGGTTTCATTGAGTGCATCCCAGCTTAATTCATAGCAACCTGATTTATTTTCTGTAAATGGGCAGATTTCTCTTGAAGTTTTCCCATTAATGGAAAAGGAAAATCCTTTTAGCGGTGGTTGTTTGATTTGCATGCGTAGACCAGTTTCGTCCGCTTCCATCGCTTGAATGGCGATCATCAGTCCAACAAGGGATAATTGATTTTGCTTCGAAAAGGAAAGCTGGAAGTATTTGATTTTCTGATTAAGCTCTGCAAAATCGCTTGCCTGACACATGTCCGGTGTTATCAGGAATTTTTCTACTTTATCATTTAGATAGAACAGCAAGTAAATATCATATGTATATTCTTGGTTGAGATTTTCAAAAGAAATTTCTCCGAAAAAATCATTTTTCGTCTCGCGTATGAGTTCAAATATATGTTGATCCTTAAAACTTTCCTGCGCCTGCAGCTTTATTTGTGCCTTTTGAATCGGAAGCGTATTCGGGACTGAAATATGGCTGAAGTGAATTTTTTGAAGGCGATTTGTGACCTCAGTGATTTTAATAAACATTGTCTCCAAATGCTTCACTTCAAAAAGTTCATCGGGAATCCTGATTGCCGAATGACGGAAAAATTCACTTGCCCAATAAGCCTTCCCGTTTTCGACATGGACCTCTCCTGTGGGCTGACCCGCTAAAAGTTGCAATAATTCAGTAATTAAATCATTTTGAATCATATATATATATAGATTTTCTTTAATGGAGAGCCCATTGTGATAAATTTCTTCGACTTGCTTGAAGAGCGATTTGACTTCTTTTACATACAAATCTCGAAAGTCCGGATCCTGTAAAATCCCCTCAAGCGGAAGAAGCAGCTCTGACAATTGGCGTTTCAGAAATTCACTTTTTAGTTTAGAATCTCCAAATTGAGTAAAATCTTCAAGCTGATATTGATAGGAACGAATTTGATCCTTGAAAGCTTCCTGTGTAAGATCCTCATTGTCTCCGTGTTCGCGCCATAAAGAAACGACATCCGGGATAATCGCGATTTTTTGCGCAACGAGAAAGGCCTTATGGACCATGAGACGACCTGCGTCGATCATCGCCTCAGGCAGAAAGCATTGCTGCTCTTTTAAAAAGGTCTGTTTAAATAATTTATTCGTATAAAAGCTATTATAAAAAAGATCAAGATATTCACGTACACTTGTAAGGACGCGTTCCTTTTCCCAAATATCATGATTTGTAGGGTATTCTTTTTCCATGCCGTCAATCAGCAGATGAACTTTTCCAATCACGATATCTGCATCTGCCTCTTCTGCTTTTAGGAATAGCTTTTCATAGGCATCACGGGGAATGATGTTAGAATCGGCTATGATGATGTATTTGCCAGAAGTAAGCTTGATTCCAGCATGACACGCACTGGCAAATCCTGCATGCTCTTGATGAATCACTTTTATATGAGGGTGATTACTAGCATATTCCTCGATTATTTCCGGGCTTTGATCGGTGCTGACATCATTTACGATGATGATTTCTAAGGGCTGAATCGTTTGCTCGATGAGCGATTCGAGAGTCTCCTTAAAATATTGCTCTGTACGATATACCGGAACGACTACACTGATTTTATATTCCAATCCAATCACCTAACTCTACTTTTCTTCATTTAAAGACCAAGTCTTTCTTTATTTAGAATAATAACGTTAATTCTAGTTTGACTCAATTTGTCTATCTTCATAATACAACAGATGGATAAAAGTTGGTCCTGAAAGTTTCCGCATATCTTGCAATGAACGATTTCATTCGACAATCTTCTTCCTTTTCGGAAAAAATTAGATGTTTCTTGTATATTCGATAAAGAAGTTTTAAAATGAATAAGAAAGAGATGGAGGGGGACAAATCCAATCTCTTTTCTTTGATAAAATCAGGCATAAGGGTATACATGATGCAATGAGAATATTGTGGGAGTGTGAGTACCTAAGCCACAAAAGAGAATGAAACCAATTTTATTTTTCTTAGTATAGATTAATTTGATTTGATTGCAGGAGGAGTGCATGTATTATGAAGAAAGTCATCACTTACGGAACTTTCGATTTACTACACTGGGGCCATATTAATTTATTAAAACGAGCAAGAGCATTAGGAGATTACTTAGTCGTTGCGATTTCAACGGATGAATTCAACGCGATTAAAAATAAAAAATCTTATCATTCCTTTGAAAATCGGAAAATGATTTTAGAGGCTATTCGCTATGTGGATGAAGTCATTCCTGAAAATTCATGGGAACAAAAAATCCAAGACGTCAAGGACCATAATATCGATATATTCGTCATGGGTGATGATTGGGAAGGCGAATTTGACTTTTTGAAGGATTATTGTGAAGTCGTCTACCTCCCACGTACAGTTGGGATTTCCACAACAAAAATTAAAAAGGATTTATTAAAAGTGAAAAATGGCTAGAGAGTTCATGATTACCATGTATCTTTTCCTTTTTAAGCTTGTTTTTAATTTGTGTAAAATCGTCCCATTAAAGAATAAAGTGACGTTTGTTGTCTCCTTTGGAGATAATAGCTCCTATGTGTATCAAGAATTAGAAAAAGCAAACGGACCCCTTCAAGAAGTGATTTTCTTGAAAACAAAGGGATGTAAATACCATTTTCAAGAAAGCGAACATACGAAAATCATTGACTTTGAGACACTGAATCCGGTGGATATGGCACGTTCTATTTTTCACCTGGCCACCTCAAAATATGTGATTATTGATAATTATTTTGGATTTTTAGCAGCGACTCGGTTTAAAAAAGGCGCTGAATGTATACAATTATGGCATGCAGCGGGTGCCATTAAAAAGTTCGGACTTCAAGATCCATCCAATATTTTAAGAAGCCAAAGGGCATTGAATCGATTTAAAAAAGTGTACACAAATTTTCATAAGGTGGTTGTCGGATCGAATCACCTGGCCGAAATTTACTATGCCTCTTTTGGATTAAAAGAGAGCAATATTTTACGGACAGGCATTCCTCGAACCGACCTTTTTTTTGATGAAAAGAAAAAACAAGAGGCTGTCGAGGTAATGAAGAAGGAACTCAGCGGTCTCATTGGCCGCAAGATTATCCTCTATGCGCCAACCTATCGGGAGAAGGACTTAGATAAGTTTACCCTCCACTTAAACCTTGAAAAAATGCAAGCGAAATTGAGCGATACTCATGTGGTTATTCTTCGCCTTCATCAGGCAGCACGTGGAACGATGGATTATGGAACACTATTTCCAGGCTTTGTATATGACTTGACGTCTTATCCAGAGCTGAATGAAATTCTATTTGTTTGTGATTATCTGATTACAGATTACTCCTCGATTCCATTTGAGTTTTCCCTTTTGGAGAAACCGATGATTTTTTATCCGTATGATTTAGATGCGTATCAAGTGGAAAGAGGTTTCTGGGAGGATTATGAAACCTTTGTACCTGGGCCGGTGGCTTCTTGCACAGATGAAATAATTCATATTATAACGTCCTATTCTTTTGATTATAATAAGATTAGAACGTTTAGAAAAAATTGGAATGAATATTCTAAGGGAGACTCGAGTCGCAGCCTCGTCAAGTATATGCATGAACACATAAGCTAATCCCTTTTTCGAAGTAAGGAGTCAAAGATGAATCTGTTACGAAAAATTGCCAAAAGCGACTTAATCAAAAAAATGTATAAAAGAATTTTCAAATTGGTGAGCAAGCTTCCGGTCAGGAGAAATTTGATCATGTTCGAGAGCTATCTTGGAAAGCAATACAGTGATAATCCAAGAGCGATTTATGAGTATTTAAAGGATCATCATCCAGAGTACAAAATGTACTGGAGTGTCGATAAGCGCTTCGCTTCCCTCTTTGAGAGTCAGGGAGTTCCCTTTGCCAACCGTTTTTCTGTGAAGTGGCTCTTCTTAATGGCGATGGCAGAATACTGGGTGTCAAACAGCCGTCTGCCCCTTTGGATCCCTAAGCCAGAGCACACAACCTATTTGCAAACCTGGCACGGTACCCCATTGAAAAAGCTTGCGAATGATATGGAAAAGGTAAAAATGCCTGGAACGAGTACGAAAAGGTACAAACGCAATTTTACAAAGGAAGCAAGGAGATGGGATTATCTCATTTCACCGAATGCCTACTCATCGACGATTTTTCGCAGCGCCTTCCGTTTCGAAAAGGAAATGATCGAGTCCGGCTATCCAAGAAATGATTATCTTTATCAAAATAATCATGAGGCAGCCATTAAAGCATTAAAGGAAAAAATGGGGCTCCCGTTGGATAAGAAAATCATTCTCTATGCTCCAACCTGGCGGGATAATGAATTTTACGGAATAGGTAGGTACAAATTTGAGCTGCAATTAGATTTGGATCTTTTACGTAAGGAATTGGGCGAAGAGTATATCTTTATCATGCGCATGCACTATCTCGTGGTTGAAAGCTTTGATTTATCTTCATATGAAGGCTTCGCCTATGATTTTTCGAAATATGAGGATATTCGTGACTTGTACTTAATCAGTGACATGCTCATTACCGATTATTCATCCGTATTCTTCGACTATGCCAACCTAAGCCGCCCAATGATTTTCTTTGTTTATGACATTGAATCCTATCGGGACAGCTTGCGTGGTTTCTATTTTGATTTTGAGAAAAAGGCTCCTGGTCCATTAGTGAAGACAACCGCAGAAGTCATTCAGTGCATCAAAGAATTTGAAGATGGCGGTGTATACATAAATTCAGAAGCCTTCCTCCGTTTCCATGATACCTTCTGCTCATGGGAATCCGGAGAATCGGCCAAACGAGTGGTAGAGGAAGTCTTTTTAGCGGAGAAAAATGCTTATTTAGAGCATTCTCAGGCATGATGGTTGGTGAGGAGACACTTTTTTTGAGGGGTGTCTTCTTTTTTGGGGTTATGAGGAGGAATTTAAATTTTGTTTGGAAATAATGTTGGCGTTTTTTGCGAACAAAGTAATTTTTTGCGAACAAGAAGATGAAGCCGCGAATAAAAATTCCAAACGCGAATAAAATGGGTGAGATCGCGAATAAAATAAGAAAGTCGCGAATAAAGTAGACGAAATCGCGAATAAAATAGGAAAGTCGCGAATAAAGTGGACATTATCGCGAATAAGAGGGTTGTGTCAAGAAGTTTGTGTATGAAGAATATACTCTCAGTAATCCACTATTTATATTATTTTATTGAGGGGGAGTATGAGGGAAGCTTCCCTCATACTCCCCTTTGCGCTGA
>NZ_JBHKFI010000033.1:0-18667 GCF_042263505.1 Cytobacillus sp. Hz8
TGTAAACAATTTTTTACTCATAATTCTCCATCTCCGCGTATTTCTCTATGTTGTTCTTTAAATTATACAAAAAATACCCTATAGAAAGAGCACTTTTTTAAGTGTCTATTCTATAGGGTACATTTTATGTTGGTGGTCTCTCTTTATTAATCTTTATCGTAATTTGATTGCTTGTCTTGTTTCTGCTCAAGCTTTTGGTCATCTTTCTTACTTTGCTGTGTTTTAGGCTTATCGGTTGTTCTGTTGGATTTCGGATCCACGATATCTGCAGGGACCTCTGGCATTAAGCGGCCAGAAATATCTGCCAGCTCATTGATAAGTCCTTGAACAGGTTTTCCATTTTTTACATCTTCAGATATTTCCTTTATTCTTGCAGTCATATCGGGATCTGCGATTACAATAGCACTAGCACCATATGGGTCATTTTTCAAACTTTCTGCAACAGAATATTTGATCGATCCCACTTGTGATCGTTCAATATTTTTTTTGACATCGATTCCAACTATTGCATATTTACCAAGAACGACTGCTGTAGCATCATTAACACCAGGCACACTGGAAGCTAAACTGACGAGATGCTTGGAAATTTGTTGTCCGGTTTTGCGGTCAACATTTTGAATGGTTGTATTATTGACCTTGATTTTATCGTTATTATCTGTTTGATTTTTCCCGTTATTGAAGCCACAACCACTAACCAGTAATAATGATGAAAAAAGAGCTATCCATATTCTCATGAGGCACCTCCGAAGTATGTTTGAAAAAGAGTAATTCCTTTTTACATCAAATGGAACATTGATGCTTCCTGATAAATTCCTTTGTAAAATAGTTCTGTTATCAATTATTGTGTAAAATATCTTCTATCTTTATTCGAAAATACATATATTTTACCAAGTCTATCCGTCCACTCGGCTAGTTCAGAGAAATAAATGAAGACTAAAAGAGGAGCAGGAGGCATCAGTTTGAATAAAATATATGTGTTAGATACAAACGTCTTGTTGCAAGATCCGTATTCCATTTTTTCCTTTGAAGATAATGAAGTGGTTATTCCAGCAGTCGTTCTAGAGGAAGTTGATTCTAAGAAAAGATATATGGACGAAATAGGTAGGAATGCAAGACAAGTATCCAAATTGATTGACTCATTGAGGCAATCAGGCAAACTCCATGAAAAAATCCCTCTTGAAACAGGCGGTGTTCTAAGGATTGAGCTTAATCACCGTTCATTTAAACAGCTCCAGGAAATATTTGTTGAGAAAACGAATGATAACCGAATTTTAGCGGTTGCCAAAAATTTATCGAAAGAAGAAGAGTCTAAAGAGAATGGCAGAATGGTTATTTTAGTAAGTAAGGATACACTTGTAAGAGTTAAAGCAGATGCCATTGGCTTAATTTCGGAGGATTTTTTAAGTGATCGCGTCATTGAAAATGATCATATATATACGGGAATAATAGAATTGTATATGAACGTTGAACTATTAAATCGCTTTTATGAAAAGGGGGAATTGTCTCTTTCGGAAATTACGAATCATCCTTTTTATCCTAATCAATTTTTAATCATGAAGGATGCATTGGGAAGTTCTTCATCTGCCATTGGGATGGTCGAAAAACTCGGAAAAAAAGTGAAAAAGCTGTGTTTTGAGTATGACCATATTTGGGGGATCCGTCCAAGAAATGTTCAACAAACGATGGCGATTGAACTGCTCTTAAGAAAGGATATTCCACTTGTCACACTAATTGGCAAAGCGGGAACGGGAAAAACGCTACTTGCGCTTGCCGCAGGTTTAATGCAGACAGAGGATTTAAGAGAATACAAGAAGCTTTTAGTTGCACGTCCAATTGTTCCAGTCGGAAAAGATCTTGGATTTTTACCGGGTGAGAAGGAAGAGAAACTGAGACCATGGATGCAACCGATATATGATAATCTTGAGTATTTATTTAATACAAAAAAGCCTGGCGAATTAGACGCTATTTTGGCAGGAATGGGATCCATTGAGGTGGAAGCCTTAACTTATATACGGGGGAGGAGTATTCCTGATCAATATATTATTATTGATGAGGCACAAAACTTAACAAAGCATGAAGTGAAGACAATTTTAACCCGAGTTGGAGAGGGGAGCAAAATTGTATTAATGGGTGACCCAGAGCAAATTGACCATCCTTATCTAGATGCTTATAATAATGGACTTACATATGTGGTCGAGAAATTTAAAGATCAAGCGATATCAGGTCATATTAAATTAGTAAAGGGGGAACGATCGGGATTAGCACAGCTTGCGGCAGATTTATTATAAAGTGAAACTTCCATCAGTGGGAGTTTTCGACGCACAGGACGTGAAGTGTGCAGACGTTGTGATTGACGTCGCGCTTTTAGTCTGTCATTCATCCCCCACTGATGGTTAGTCACGCAAAGCCTGATTGATTTTTCTAAGGGCTGAAGCCCAAAGAAAAATCTTATTTCACTTATCACGCTCATAACGCCACGTCCTGTGGCTTCGCCTGACTAGGACCTTAATCCCTCGTCGGACCTTTACGGACAGTTGATCTCCTACTTATCTTCTTCGTATTCTCAGAATCTTGAAGTGGGAGTCAAAATGTCCGTTAAGAGTGGGATAAAAAAGGTTCATCCTCATGGATAAACCTCTAACTCAAGACATCTAATTGAGCGAAAAAGGTCTGAGTCCCAATTACGATCGGACTCAGACCTTTCAGGTGGACCTGAGATTCTCATTAGTCAATTCGAAAAGCTCTTACGTTTTTGATTGGACTCTTTTTATTTGAACCATCACGAAGATATACATAAACAGGGCCGTCATCCCTTAAAGGCTTCCCTTTATTGGAAAAACCAAGGATAAGCTGGCTTTGGTCTTGGATAGGAAATGGATATTCTTGATTTAAGGTTTCAATCACAATTGTTTTGGCATCCTCTTGCGGTTCTGCATTTTTAATAAATGGTTCCAAGGAAATCCCAAAGCTTCCGGTAAGAACTTTTTCCTTTTCGTATTTCTTTTCAGTATTTAATGTAGGTGGCATGATGGCCCCTTCCATAATTTCACGATCCCAATGCTTGGAAATTGATTTTGTATATTCTTCCAGCTCGTTCGTGGATACTGGATCTTCTTCAAAGAATGTATCTAAATCAATTCTGCGGTCATCAAAAATCCATACTCCTGGATCTAATGTAATGGGGAAACGAACCTTTCCCTTAACTGATATAATGTTGCCCATAGTGAAACCTCCTAAAACTCTTATCAAATAAAATCTTATAACTTAGGTAAATAAGCCAGAAAAAATCAAGGAAATCAAATTTTTTGAAGTTTTAATATATTTTCAATATATTTAGTATATACATTTATAACTTTATTGTCATTTGTCTTATATTCTTTTCTAAATTTCCTTTGAAATATTACTAGATATTCAATGGTGAAAATGTAAGTTTTCATCAACTCTCTTTATTATTCTTGCTTTTTTTATATCAACCGTATAAAATTTAAAGATAAGATAATCGCTCGGAAACGGGGGGATCGTGTTGGCGTCTGATATGGTAGTCGATCATCAAGAAAAAGCAAGCGCGTTATTGAAGGCTGACGCTGATAAAATTTTGAAACTAATAAAGGTTCAGATGGATAACCTGACAATGCCGCAATGTCCATTATATGAAGAAGTTTTGGATACACAAATGTTTGGTTTATCACGTGAAATAGACTTTGCTGTTCGTCTTGATTTAATTACGGAGAGAGAAGGCAAGACTATTTTAGATGAATTAGAAAGAGAACTTTCAGCACTTCATGATGCGGCTCAAAAAAAATAAGGATAAAAGCTCAAACGTCTATTAGGTAGATGGTTTGAGTTTTTTTTTAAAAGATCTCCTTCTAATGACATGAATAAGAAAACTTCTTAATCGTCGAAGGGAAGATTAGATGATAATGTATATCATGTTTGTAAAATAGTATAACATATTTTGCGCAAATCCTATGACTATGTGTTATACTATTTATAGCTTTTTCTTAACTTCAAAGAAGGATTTTAAAATGTTATAGTAGAATAAAATACTTTGTATGTTCGAAGATGAGGAAGAAGTCCAATGTTAAAAAAAATATTAAAATCATACGATTACTCGTTGTTAATCGTCATTATTCTTTTATCTGTTTTTGGGTTAGTCATGGTGTACAGTTCGAGTATGGTATGGGCGGTACAAATAAATGAAGTTAGCAGTGATTTTTACTTTCAAAAGCAAAAATTTAATTTGATTTTCGCGGGGATCATTTTTATTTTTGTTGCACTTTTTCCATATAAAGCACTAAAGAGTAATAAAATCCTTATCTCTATGGTATTTTTATCTGTTTTTGCTTTGGTTGCTTTATTTGTAGTTGGTCATGTTGCGGGAGGTGCCTTAAGCTGGGTTAAGCTGGGAACACGCAGTATACAGCCTTCTGAATTTGTCAAACTCTGTGTCATAATATATTTGTCAGCTGTCTATGCGAAAAAACAGTCCTATATCAATCAGTTTAATAAAGGGGTTGTCCCACCATTAATCTATTTAGTGCTAGTCTGTATTCTGGTTGCACTTCAACCTGATTATGGTACTGCTGCGATTATTTTTGCCATTGCTTTGATGATCATTTTATCATCAGGGATGAATTTTAAAAATATCTCAAGACTAATATTGATTGGATTAGTCTGTATTCTCCCTTTTGTGTTATTTTTTAAAGATGATATTTTATCAAAAGAAAGATTAAGTAGATTCGAAGCATTAGAAAATCCATTTGCTCTTGAACAGGATAGCGGCTACCATCTTGTTAACTCATATCTTGCCATTGGGTCCGGAGGAGTCAATGGGCTTGGTCTTGGCAAAAGCATCCAAAAGCTTGGGTATTTGCCTGAGCCACATACGGATTTTATTATGGCCATTATTGCTGAAGAATTGGGAGTATGGGGCGTTTGCTTTGTTCTTTTATCATTAGGGTTTATTGTTTTAAAGGGAATAATTGTTGCCATTAGGTGTAAGGATCCATTTGGAAGTTTATTGGCGATTGGAATTTCAAGTATGATTGGAATCCAGTCCTTTGTAAACCTAGCGGGAATTTCTGGCCTCATCCCTTTAACAGGGGTGCCACTGCCGTTTGTTAGTTATGGTGGTTCTTCTCTCCTCCAACTTTCAATTGCAATTGGAATTTTGATGAATGTCTCGATGTTTGTTAACTATGAAAGGAAATATAAAAATCCGCAAGATAAAAAAGTGGACTCAACATCAAAAGGGAGAGGACATTCGACGAATACATTTTATCCTCAATAGTCAGATCAGCATAAAATGCTTTTCTATATATTTTATTATCTCTTAAATTAAAAAATATCTATTTTTCATTCACCTAGTTTTAAGCCCGGAATAATGATGATTTATTATCGTGGCAGTTTAAGGCAAAAATATAGAAAAATGAGGTGTTAGCATTGACTAAAAAGATTCAAAAACTTTTAGTAGCAAATCGTGGGGAAATTGCAATTCGAGTATTTCGTGCCTGTACGGAATTAAATATTCGGACTGTCGCCATCTATTCGAAAGAGGATTCAGGCGCATATCATCGCTATAAGGCAGATGAAGCTTATCTAATCGGAGAAGGAAAAAAGCCAATTGAGGCTTATTTGGATATTGACGGAATTATTGAGATTGCCAAGAGTACTGGGGTTGACGCTATTCATCCTGGCTATGGCTTTTTATCTGAGAATATTCATTTTGCTAAACGCTGCGAAGACGAAGGGATTATTTTTGTTGGCCCAAAATCCGAACATCTTAATATGTTTGGGGATAAGGTGAAAGCTAGAACGCAAGCAATGCTGGCGAATATTCCAGTCATTCCTGGAAGTGATGGCCCAATTAATAGTTTAGATGAAGTAATAGCATTTGGAGATACGCATGGTTATCCAATTATCATAAAAGCATCATTAGGTGGCGGCGGCCGAGGGATGAGGATTGTTAGAAATCAAGATGAAGTGAACGAGGCTTATGCCCGTGCAAAATCAGAAGCGAAGGCTGCTTTTGGTAGTGATGAAGTCTATGTCGAGAAGTTTATTGAAAAACCTAAGCATATAGAAGTTCAAATTATTGGAGACAACCAAGGTAGTATTATTCATTTATACGAAAGAGATTGCTCAGTACAACGGCGTCATCAAAAAGTGGTTGAGGTAGCTCCATGTGTATCGATCGCAGAAGAACTGAGACAACAAATATGTGATGCTGCCGTACGTTTAATGAAAAATGTTGATTATGTGAATGCAGGAACGGTTGAGTTTCTTGTTTCTGGAGAACAATTTTATTTTATTGAGGTAAATCCTCGAATTCAAGTGGAACATACGATTACTGAAATGATTACAGGAGTAGATATTGTCCATACGCAGATCCATGTTGCAGAAGGCTACGATCTTCATTGCAAAAAGATTGGCATCCCGAATCAAGAGGATATCAAAATCAACGGATTTGCTATTCAATCAAGGGTTACAACAGAGGATCCATTAAATCATTTTATGCCAGATACAGGAAAGATTATGGCTTATCGATCTGGTGGAGGATTTGGTGTTCGTCTAGATGCTGGAAATGGATTCCAAGGATCTATTATTACGCCATATTATGATTCTTTGCTTGTAAAACTAACAACTTGGGCGATGACCTTTGATCAAGCCGCAGCAAAAATGGTCAGAAATCTTCAGGAATTCAGAATTCGTGGAATAAAAACCAATATACCGTTTTTAGAGAATGTAGTTAAAAATGAAAAATTCTTAACAGGACAATACGATACCTCCTTTATTGATCAAACACCGGAATTATTTTTCTTCCCAGTGAGAAAAGATCGTGGGACAAAGATGCTTTCTTATATTGGGAATGTGACCATTAATGGATTCCCGGGGATTGAGAAGAAAAAGAGACCAGTTTTTGATAAACCGCGCATACCAAAATTGACATTTGAAAATCAATATAAAAACGGGACAAAACAAATCCTAGATAAGGAAGGGCCTGCTGGTGTAACTAAATGGATAAAAGAACAAAAACAGGTGCTATTAACGGATACCACTTTCCGAGATGCTCATCAATCCTTACTGGCTACTAGGGTCCGTACGACTGATTTTAAACATATTGCCGAGCAGACTGCAAAACTATTACCAAATATGTTCTCTTATGAGATGTGGGGAGGAGCAACTTTTGATGTCGCTTATCGTTTTCTGAAGGAAGATCCGTGGGAGCGGCTATTAACTTTAAGAAACCAGATGCCAAACGTTCTTCTACAAATGCTTTTAAGAGCCTCTAATGCAGTCGGATATAAAAATTATCCTGATAATGTCATTCGCGAGTTTGTTAAGCAATCTGCAGAAGGTGGAATCGATGTATTCCGTATTTTTGACAGTTTAAACTGGGTAAAAGGGATGGAAGTTGCGATTGATGCTGTAAGACAAAATGGGAAAATAGCTGAAGCAGCCATTTGCTATACAGGAGATATTACAGATCCTACACGAACAAAATATGATTTGACTTATTATAAAAATTTAGCGAAGGAATTAGAAAATCAGGGTGCGCATATTTTAGCAATTAAAGATATGGCCGGTCTATTAAAACCACATGCAGCTTATAGCTTAATCTCTGAATTAAAAGAGGCAATTGATATTCCTATTCATCTTCATACTCATGATACGAGTGGAAATGGAATCTATACGTATGCGAAAGCAATTGAAGCCGGTGTTGATATAGTTGATGTTGCTTTAAGCTCAATGGCAGGCTTAACCTCTCAACCAAGTGCAAACACATTATTCTATGCATTAGAAGGTTCTGAGCGGAAACCGGATGTTGATATTCAAGCTCTTGAAGAACTATCCTATTATTGGGAAGATATAAGAAAGTACTATCATGATTTTGAAAGCGGCATGATGGCGCCACATACTGAGGTTTACCAACACGAAATGCCTGGTGGCCAATACAGCAATCTTCAACAACAGGCCAAAGCTGTTGGATTAGGAGATGAATGGGATAAGGTCAAAGAAATGTATTCCCGAGTCAATAAGATGTTTGGTGACATTGTTAAGGTGACACCTTCATCCAAAGTGGTGGGGGATATGACCTTATTCATGGTGCAAAATGATTTAGATGAGAAAGCTGTTTTAGAAAAAGGACATACCCTTGATTTTCCGGATTCTGTTGTTGAACTGTTTAAGGGCTATCTTGGTCAACCGCATGGAGGTTTTCCTAAAGAATTACAAAATGTCATTCTGAAAGGGAAGGAGCCTATTACGGTTAGACCTGGTGAACTCCTAGAACCTGTTGATTTTGAAGAAATAAAGGAAAAGCTTTATAAGGATTTAGGAAGACAAGTCACTAGTTTTGATGTGATTGCTTATGCCCTTTATCCAAAGGTTTTCATGGAATATACACAAACCGTTGACCGTTTCGGGGATATTTCTGTTTTAGATACACCAACCTTCCTATATGGTATGAGACTTGGGGAAGAAGTTGAAGTGGAAATTGAAAAAGGGAAAACCTTAATTGTGAAGCTTGTATCCGTTGGTCAACCACAAGCTGATGGCACAAGAATCGTTTATTTTGAATTAAATGGCCAACCTCGTGAAGTAAATATTAAGGATGAAAGTATTAAAACGACAGTAGCTTCAAAAATAAAAGCAGATCCAAAAAATGAAAATCACATTGCTGCCACCATGCCAGGAACGGTAATTAAAGTGGCTGTTGAAAAAGGTGAGAAGGTTGAAAAAGGGGACCATCTTATTATCACGGAAGCAATGAAAATGGAAACAACTGTTCAAGCTTCGTTTTCTGGAATTGTCAAAGACATATACGTAACTAATGGTGAGGCTATCCAAACCGGAGATTTATTAATTGAATTAACAAAATAGAAATGATCAAAAAAAGATGCTGTTCCTAATGAACGGCATCTTTTTTTGGCTAAGATTTATTTAGTAATTGTTGAATGAAATGGGACCATCTTTTGTTGTTTCTTTGTAAGTGTTAAAGCGTTTTTATTACTTCGGGTCGAAAGAAGGAAAAAGTAGCTTAATACTCCAAATAAACAAGAGATAAAGAATGCATGAGCTAATGCAATATAAAGATTTAATCTTGTGATGACAATCAACGCTCCTGCAATAACCTGTAGAGTTACAAGGATAAAGGCTATAATCCAGCCCCACAGGATCACTTTTTGGTGCCGGTAATGCTTGATAGCAATAATCATGATATAGAGTATCCAAAGAAAAATAATCCCAGCCGCTAAACGATGTCCCATCTGAACCCATTCATGAAAATTTACTGGGATTGATGGAGTGGGGTTTACGCAGAATGGCCAATCACGACAGACAAGACTTGCTTTTACATGGCGAACTAAAGCACCAGTGTAGACTACACCATAACTGTAAATGGTAACTCCAACAATATTCTTTCGCATCCTTCGATCTAAAATAAGCTTGTCCGCATCGAATTTTTTATCAATTTCAAATATAAGGAGAGTTAATAGAAAAACAGCCGCAAAAGAAATAAGAGAAATTCCAAAATGAAGAGCTAAAATAAAGCTGTTTTGTCCCCAAACAACTGCTGCAGCCCCAATTAGACCTTGGAATACAAGAAAGATAAAAGAGAGTAATGATAAGAACTTAGTTTCTCGAATATGTCCTATTGTTTTCCATGACCAAATTGATAGGATCAGTACCATGAAACCAACTGTTCCTGAAACAACGCGGTGCGCAAGTTCAATGATTAATGCAACCGTAATTTTTGTTGGAATTAACTGACCATTACATAGGGGCCAAGAGCGACCACATCCCATGCCTGAACCAGTTTTAGTCACAAGCGCCCCTCCGATTAATATGCAAAGCATTCCAATCGTTGTTAATACAGCAAACCACTTAAGTGAACGCTTCAAAAAATTTCACCTTCTTAAATAATATGTTTCTAAAAAATAAGTGAATCAAGAAAGAATGAATTCAAATCTCCATATATGTAATTGAATATAGCATAAACGAAGATTAATGAAATTGAACAGATTGATAGTGAATACCTACCTTTTTTGATACTACACAATAAAATAGAATATTACAATAAAAATAATTTTTACTATATTAAACAAAGTAAAAAGAATGAATATTAGTCAAGAGTTTGCAGGAAATATTAACGGACTAAAAAAAATTTTTAGCAAATATTTCTAAATAAGCAAATTAAACCATATTTTTTGTTATGAAGTAATGATGGTAATAATAGGTGCAAATAGTAGGTAAATCCCTTTTTGACACAAACTTTTCGAAATTTATTCAAAAAAAATTCACAAAAATGATGGAAAGTGTGATTTAATAGACAGAAGAAGGAATGTTTTTCTACACAAACATTTAACATTATTTTTATGTTTGAAATAGTGGAAACATCTTAGAATAAATTAGCAGAATCATCCCCCCGGTTTTTTATTACTGATATAGCATTGATTTATAATATGCTTTATAGTAAAAGTAGAAGGATTTTGCTTTATTGGTGATAAGGGATGAAGGAGGAAATTATATGTCAAATTCAAGGGTTTTGAGTGAAGTTGGGCTAAAAGACAACGAGCAAAACCTTCATGAGGGGATACCAAGATCTACCGTTTGGAAGGATTTTTTATCATTAATTAAGATTGGAATTGTAAACTCTAATGTTATTACCGCATTTACCGGTGTTTGGCTTGCACTTTACTTTACTGGTAATGGATTTCTGAATAATTTGGATATTGTCCTGTTTACTTTAATTGGTACAGCCTTCATTATCGCTGGGTCCTGTGTCATCAATAACTATATCGATCGGGATATTGATCCATTAATGAAAAGAACAAAATCCAGACCTACAGTAACCGGGAGATTTAGTCCTGCAAAGGTTCTTTTTCTTGGTGTATTGTTTATTATTTTAGGAACTATGTTTTTATTGTTTACCACTTTATCTGCAACGATTTTTGGCTTAATTGGTGTTTTTAGCTATATCTGCTTATATACACTTTGGTCAAAACGATATTTTGTCTCAAATACAATTATCGGCAGCATATCTGGTGCCATTCCTCCTCTAATTGGATGGGCAGCTGTTGATCCTAACCTTGATATTGTTGCATGGAGTTTATTTTTAATCATGTTTATGTGGCAACCTCCACATTTTTACGCTCTTGCTATGAAAAAAGTGGAGGATTACCGAGCCGCTAATATCCCAATGCTTCCTGTAGTAAAGGGCTTTTCAAGAACGAAGCACCATATCGTATTATGGGTAGCCGCTTTATTACCAATCCCATTTTTGCTTACATCATTAGGAACGATATTTGTCATATTTGCTTCCATTCTAAATGTTGGATGGTTAATTCTTGGCTTATATGGTTACAAAATGAAAGATGATTTGAAATGGGCCAACATTATGTTTATCTATTCCTTACAATACATGACCATCATTTTTGTTGCTATGGTCCTCGTCACATTTATTTAATTCTTGTTAGAAAATTCTTGGAGACTAGTTGTTGAAAAGAATTTATCTATATAATTATTTATTTGATTTACATTTCAAAGAAATAATTCACGGAAAGAGGGGTTTGATTAAGCTATGAAAAGGCTTTCAAAATGGCGTCTTTTATCGATGTTTGCGATATTGACGCTCATTCTCTCCGGTTGTGGTGAGCCGTTCTTGTCAACGCTCAAGCCTGCCGGTGAAGTTGCGAAAACGCAATATGATTTAATGAAGTTGAGTACGGCAATTATGGTGGGGGTAATTGCTGTCGTAGTGGTCATTTTCTTTATTGTCATCTTCAAATTTCGAAGAAAAGATGAGAAAATACCGAAACAAGTGGAAGGGAATCATAAACTAGAAATTATTTGGACTACTATTCCTATTCTTTTACTACTTGTTTTAGCAGTTCCAACTGTTGCAGCAACATTTAAGTTTGCAGATGTTTCAGCAATGGATAAGAAGAATGATGATGGAAAAAGAGATGCACTCGTAGTTAATGTACGCGCAAATCTTTATTGGTGGGAGTTTGAATATCCTGACGATAAGATCATCACTAGCCAAGAGTTGGTTGTACCAACTGATGAAAGGGTTTACTTTAACTTAAAGTCTTCAGACGTAAAACATTCATTCTGGATTCCTGCTGTTGGCGGAAAGATGGATACAAATCCTGAAAACATTAATAAATTCTGGCTCGAGTTTGATTCAGACGCAGCAAATAATGCTAAAAATTTGTTTTATGGTAAATGTGCTGAGCTTTGTGGACCTTCCCATGCATTGATGGATTTCAAAGTTAAAGCTGTTTCACGGGCAGACTTTGATCAATGGATTAAGGACATGAAAAATGCAAAGGAACCAAAACCAGCCACTGCATTAGCAAAAGAAGGCCAAGATGTATTTAACAAAAGCTGTATTGGTTGTCATGCCGTTTCTCCACAAGATGCAAGACCAGAAGCAGCTCGTCAAGCACCAAACTTAGCAACATTTGGTGAACGTTCACGAATTGCGGGTGTTCTTGATCATAGCGAAAAAGATTTAAAAAATTGGTTGAAAGATCCTGAAAGCTATAAGCCAGGAAATAAAATGACTGGTACATATGGCAATAATGGAAAATTATCAGATACAGAAATTGCCGCTTTAACAGAATTCTTAATGGGGCTTAAAGTTCAGGATTAATAGGGGATTAGTTTGAAAGGGAGGTAAAACTGTGAGTACCTACGCACAGAAGAAAGGGTTTGTGGGAACAATATGGGACTATTTAACGACAGTAGACCATAAAAAAATCGCAATTCTTTATTTAATTGCTGGTGGGCTTTTCTTTGTCATTGGCGGTCTAGAAGCAATGTTTATTCGTATTCAGTTGGCTGTACCGAATAATGACTTTGTAAGTGCCGGATTATATAATGAAATTTTGACCATGCATGGAACAACAATGATTTTCTTAGCAGCAATGCCGCTTGTTTTTGCATTTATGAATGCGGTTGTACCTTTGCAAATTGGGGCACGTGATGTTGCGTTCCCGTTTCTTAATGCACTTGGTTTTTGGCTATTTTTCTTTGGGGGATTATTCCTCAACTGTTCATGGTTTTTGGGAGGAGCACCTGATGCAGGATGGACATCATATGCTTCCTTATCATTAGCTTCAAAAGGTCATGGAATTGACTTTTATGCATTAGGATTGCAAATTTCTGGTGCTGGTACATTAATTGGTGGGATTAACTTCCTAGCAACGATTATTAATATGCGTGCACCTGGTATGACATATATGCGGATGCCATTGTTTACATGGACATCATTCGTCACTTCTGCTCTAATTTTATTTGCTTTTCCTCCTTTAACAGTTGGTCTATTCTTGATGATTTTTGATCGTTTATTTGGAGCAAATTTCTTTGATGTAGCCAATGGAGGAAATACAATTATTTGGGAACACTTCTTCTGGATTTTCGGTCACCCAGAAGTGTATATTCTTGTTTTACCGGCATTTGGAATTTTCTCAGAGATTTTTGCAACATTCTCTAGAAAACGTCTGTTTGGATATTCTTCCATGGTATTTGCCACTGTATTAATAGGATTCTTAGGATTTATGGTTTGGGCTCACCATATGTTTACAACCGGTCTAGGTCCTGTCGCAAACGCAATTTTCTCTGTTGCCACAATGGCAATAGCGGTTCCAACAGGAATTAAAATCTTTAACTGGTTATTTACCATTTGGGGAGGAAGTATTAAATTTACCACTCCAATGCTGTATGCAGTTGCATTCATTCCATCATTTGTTGCCGGAGGGGTTACAGGGGTTATGAACGCAACAGCTGCTGCAGACTATCAATACCATGATAGCTACTTTGTTGTCGCACATTTCCACTATGTTATCGTCGGTGGGGTTGTATTTGCATTACTTGCAGCGGCTCATTTTTATTGGCCAAAGATGTTTGGAACCATGTTAAATGAAGTGCTAGGAAAGATTACTTTCTGGTTATTCTTTATTGGTTTCCATTTAACATTCTTTATTCAACATTTCCTAGGACTCATGGGTATGCCTAGACGTGTATTTACGTATTTGCCTGGTCAAGGCCTAGAAACGGGTAATCTAATTAGTTCAATTGGTGCTGGTTTCATGTCGGTTGCGGTGATTATTTTGTTACTTAATGTGATTATTACTAGTGTTAAAAATGAAAAGGTTGGGAACGATCCTTGGGGCGACGGTCGTACACTTGAATGGGCGATTTCATCACCACCACCGTTCTATAATTTCAAACAAACGCCACTTGTACGTGGATTAGACGCATACTGGATTGAAAAAATGGAGGGGAAAAAGGGGTTAACACCTGCTGAGCCGCTTGGAGATATTCATATGCCAAACTCTTCTTTCATTCCTTTTATGATTTCGTTAGGATTATTCATTGCTGCATTTGGTGCAATGTTCCAATTTGACCAAACAGCAGATGATGTTTTTGCAAATCCTGCTGCAACTGCACTATTTATTGCAGGGCTTGCGATTACATTCCTTTCCATGTTCGTTCGTTCAGTGAAGGATGATCATGGCTATCATGTTCATAAAGAAGATTTAATGGATGATAATGATAAGGGGGTTAAGGCATAATGCACGCTGAGGAAAAAATGACTTTTGAAACATGGCCAGCTGCGCCTGAAAAAGCAACCCTCGAAGCAAAAAATAAGTTTTTAGGCTTCTGGTTATTTCTAGGTGGAGAGACTGTTTTGTTCGGTTCTTTATTTGCCACTTACTTAGCATTAAAAGATAAAGTGCCTAATGCAGATCATGCATTGGCTAAAGATTTATTTGAGCTACCATTAACTTTTGTTGCAACAATGTTACTATTAACAAGTTCTTTAACTAGTGTATATGCAATGTATCATATGAAAAACTTTAGCTTTAAGAAAATGCAGGCATGGCTCCTTGTAACAGTTCTTTTAGGTTTAGGCTTCTTAGGGCTAGAGGTATACGAATTTAGACATTATATTCATGAATATCATCACACATTCACAAGTAGTGCATTCGGATCTGCCTTTTACACTTTAGTTGGATTCCATGGAGGACACGTTGCCTTCGGTTTATTGTGGATTACAACATTAATTGTTCGCAATGCAAAACGAGGTCTGAGTCTTTATAATGCACCAAAATTTTATGTGGCTAGTTTGTACTGGCACTTCATTGATGTTGTTTGGGTATTCATCTTTACTGTAGTGTATTTAATGGGAATGGTGGGATAAACTGATGGCGAATCAACAATCAAATTCAGGTAACCCAAGAGTAGACATTGAATATCGTCGTAAAAAAAGTGCGGAAGAAATGAGATATCAAGTAGTCTCATTTACCTTAATGATTTTCTTGACTTTAATTGCCTTTATTGCAGTAGGATATGATGGCTTTTCTCATTGGTTTATTGTGCCATTTATCATTCTACTTGCAGCCGTGCAAGTGGTGTTTCAATTGTATTATTTTATGCATATGAGCCATAAAGGGCATGAAGCACCTTCTCTTTTCCTTTATTCAGGTTTACTTGTTGGTTTAATTACGATTTTGGCGTTTATGACTATTATCTGGTGGTAAGTTTTATGGAAAATCGGCTTTGTTTTAGCCGGTTTTCTTTTTATAAAATATGTACATATAATTGATGAAGATGATTCTAAAGAGGGCTTTAGTAGTTGTAATGAAAATAAGGGAAATACAAATCATCTATTTAAAGGATGTTTGTAGATCTTTTTATATAAAGAGGGGATTACGTCATGCTTACACTTGAAATATTTGGATTTAGAGCTCTTTGGAGTCCATATTTCTTTATTATCTTGCTCTTAATCTTGTTTGGATATTTTTTTATTTCTGTAAAATTAAAAGATAATTTTTTTTCAAGTCAGCCTTTAACTAAGAAGCAAGGAACTTTATTTACAATAGGTATCCTGATGCTTTATATCATAAAAGGCTCTCCGCTCGATCTAATGGGGCATTTGATGTTTTATGTTCATATGATCCAAATGGCAGTTTTATATTTAATTATTCCTCAACTGATTATTTTAGGAATACCAGAATGGATTTGGAGAAGCCTTATTCAATTACCGATAATTAAACCGATATTTCATTTGCTAACCAAACCGATTGTTGCTTTGGTTTTATTTAATGGTATTTTTTCTTTTTATCATGTTCCAGCGATATTTGATATTGTGAAATTGAATATGTGGCTCCATGCCGGTTACACAAGTTTATTGTTTATATTGGCCTTAACGATGTGGTGGCCTGTTATGAATACGCTTAAGGAATATCAATTATTAAGCGGGATAAAAAAGGTTGGATATATTTTTGCAAATGGGATTTTATTGACTCCAGCATGTGCTTTGATTATATTCTCTGATCATCCGATGTATCATACCTTCTATGATCCGAAGTCTTGGGCTCAGGCTCTAGAACTTTGTGTTCCTTTTGCGACACTTTCTGGTCTTGATTTAAATGGACCCGAAATGTTTAATTCCATGTCTATCCTTCATGATCAGCAACTTGGTGGTGTGATCATGAAAATTATTCAAGAAATCGTATATGGAGTGGCATTAGGAAGAATCTTTTTTGAGTGGTATGCAAAAGAGCAAAAAGTGGATGTTATAGATGCAGAACATCCATACATGAATCCTCAACCAACTGAATAATGTTAGCAAAAGGCATCTCGTCAGTGGAGATGCTTTTTTAATTTCACATAATTTTCTTAATTTTGTCAATTTGAGTAATCTTTCAAGAATCCTCAGTTTGTTTATTGAAATAAAGTTCATAGTTTATTACTATTACAATAGGTGTAAAAAGAATGGTGCTTTTTACAATGTTGATACATAAGAATAGAAACACACCTTAATAAGGGGAGAAAGAGGAAAGCATAATGGATAATTCATTGCCTATTTTACCAACGATTAGCACTTCTTTTATTGTTTTAAGTGCGGTAACAGTCGCAATTGGGTGGAACTTAATTCGCCAAAAAAAGATTGAAGCCCATAAAAAAACGATGTTTGTCGCTGCGGTTTTTGCCTTAGTTTTTTTTCTTATTTACGCGGCACGAACGGTATTTATTGGAAATACATCTTTTGGCGGTCCTGATGATGTAAAGATTTATTATACACTGTTTTTGGTTTTTCACATTTTATTGGCAACAATAAGTGCCGTGTTTGGGATTGTCACACTTTTAACTGGATATACTAATAAACTTTCAAAGCATAGGAAATTAGGCCCGATTACGAGTATAATTTGGTTCTTTACGGCAATTACAGGTGTAGCAGTTTATTTACTTCTCTATGTGTTTTATAAAGGCGGAGAAACGACCTCTGTAATAAAAGCTATATTAGGATTTTAACATTTAAAAAACGTCGCTAAATGAATAGCGACGTTTTTAAATAGATAAGAACTATAATTAATACGGTTCCTTTTTGTTTTCATAAAAATTAAAGGGCAAATTTTTCAATCTCTGCTTTTAAATCTGCTAAAATTTTCTCACACTGATCAACAAGTGATTTAGGAAAATTTTCTCCTTCTCCGTATTCAACTCCATGTGGATAATAATATTTTCCAAGTAGTGGTGTAAGTAATTGAATGACAGCTTTTTTTGCACCGACATCTCCTTCAACTGCATGTCCCTGTACGCGAAGATAGAAAATGCCTTCTTTTATATCAAATTTACGATCGTATGTAACTCTTTCATAATCCCATGCACCTTCTCGTACTAGACCGTAATTTGACATTAATTCATCTAATCGAGTTAGATTTGCTTTAAATTTCTCAATCCCTGTGTTCTCAAATCTCATAAACAGTCCCCCTCCTACAATACAATAGCGTAACATGCAAAAAAAAACTCAACATGTTGTTTATGTTCGCAATTTTATTTTCAAATTTAATAATAGTAGAAAAATGTAGAAGTTGCAATGATTAGAATAAAGAAAACACAGTACTTTCACAATTTATCTTTTAATTTCTACCATTTTGATATTTCAGAAAATAGTGTTTAATGATCTTGCATATTTAATCTGTTCAGTGGAATGATATAGAAACAGAGAAAAAAAGTATGTGAAATATCCATATAATAGGAGGAAAGAAGAATGGAATATGTTCGTGATGTGATGACAAACGAGGTTGAATGCTGTTCATTATTAGATAATGCCTTCGAGGTAGCTACAAAAATGAAGGAGTATAATGTTGGAGCCATTCCCATTGTTGATGAAGGAAAATTGGTGGGAATGATTACAGACCGTGATCTTGTGGTAAGGGGAATTGCGGAAAAGCATCCTGGCTCTTCAAAGGTTGAAGAAATCATGAGTGATCAATTAATAACCGTAGCACCGGATACAAGTTCAAAGGAAGCAGCGCAGTTGATGGCCGAGCACCAAATTAGGCGCTTACCAGTAGTGGAGAATGATCAGCTCGTTGGGATCGTTGCTCTTGGTGATTTAGCAGTTCGAAAGTTAAGTGATGAACAAGCAGGAAAAGCTCTCTCAGAAATATCCGAGCAAGGAGCACAAGATTTCCAACAATAATTAGAAGCTGACTCAAAAAAGAGGTGTTCCAAAAAATTATGAACTGCCCCCTGTCAAGTAGACAGTGGAAATAAATAAAGCACACTAAGCGGCTTTAGTCCTGTACTCTAGGGGACTAAGGCCGTTTAGTCGTCCTTGTAAACGATTATGATTATAAAAATGTAT
>NZ_JBHKFI010000034.1:0-17701 GCF_042263505.1 Cytobacillus sp. Hz8
GCCTTTCAGAGCGTTACCTCTTCATTCGACTCCTCGATATAACCCTTCAGTCTTAATAATCTAAAACTGCCTGACCTTTACCGAAATTGTGTGACCACATTTCATTTGAGTCAGGAACATTTCGCACAAACTAAAGCGCCCTTTTCTGGAACAAGTTTTTTGCTCTGAGTAAAAAAGTAAATTCACCTCTGTTGTCACAAAATATAATGAGGTGATTGAATATGAGACCAAAGTTATCCGCAATTTCTGTAATTACTGTACTTCTTATGAATATTTTAGTGCCTTACACAGCCCATACCACTGTACAAAAAGGCAATAATGGTAGTATGGATTTCGATATTGACTTAACGGGTTATCGACTCTACGGATTTGGTGATTTTAATCAACTGGGTTATAAAATAACACCACTTGCCCAATTATATTTTACAATTATTCAGTTGGAAGAAGAGTGGATTGATGAACCACGACTATATATCAAGGGTAACAAAGGTTATGTTTACCTTTGGAAAGAAGATGGCACTAATGTACTTTATACTGTTGAAAAACAAACAAGTGGCCCATTAAAAGATATGTGGAAAATTGTTGATGTTAAAAGAAAGAAAATTAACCGAATACCAGTTCCAAAACAATTACTTAAAGAGGCATTGTTTGAACGCTTAGTAGACCCAATAAGTAAAGCTATTGAAACAAATTATAAACCTAAACTGTGGGATCGGGGATTCGAGAAAATCCTAAAATAGAGAGAGATGAGACAAATTTCAACTTAAATGTAACTGTTCAAGTACAAACTTTTGAGGGGGCACATAATCCACCTTATGGTGAAGAAACAATTACTTTTCAAATTCAAGGTAACCAAATTAATGTTGTCGATTATAAGCATAGAGGCATTCCAAAGGAAGAATGGACTAAGATGGAATTAAGAAATAATTCTTATAAGAAAACAAAGCAGCAATAAAAAAAGTTGGGGGACTCAAGACCTGTCACTTTACCTGATAATTTACACTTATTTTAAGTGTTATTTTGCACATTCAACTTTAAAACCAGCTACCTTTACATGTGAAGATTTACTGGGTTTCTTCTTTATGGGGATAACGCCATGCATACCACCAGCAAAACGCGAATTTACAACTTTAAGGAAAATTAAAAAGCCCAATTTCTCAATTTAATTCTGAGAAATTGGGCTTTTTTAGTTACTTCTGAAAAACGCCTTATTGTTGAAAAAGTAATTATTAGCGGACTTACTCAAGTATGTGATTATAAAATTAAGTTTGACTTATCACTATTTCTCATACAGTTCACGATGTAATTATGGTAAAACACTATAAATATTTTAATCACTTGTTTTTCGGTAATTAATCAGTTATACTGATTATATAATTAACTGATTATCATAGGTGGTGAAAATTCAATTGCATAAATGGAATCAATCTTATGGTTTTTTGCTTGGAAAGGTTCTGCAGGAAATGGAAAGTAAGTTTGCTGAAGGACTTATCCCATTTAATATTAACGCAAGACAATATGGAGTACTTTTATTTATTCAAGAAAACCCTTACTCATCACAAAAAGATATTTCTGAAAACCTACAAATCGATCGGACAACTATGGTGAGTCATATTGATCATTTGGAAACTTTAGCATTTGTTGAGAGGACAAAAAATCCTAATGACAGAAGATCCTATAGCCTTAAAATTACTGAAAAAGGTAAAGATGTATTGGATTCGCGTTGGGAATTTTTAACCAATATTGAATCAGAGGTTTTAGCCCCTTTAAATCAGCAAGAAAGACAATTGCTTAAAGATTTTCTTGTTAAAGTTTGGGAGTCGCTATATAAAAAACTGGAGGTTATAAAATATGAACGCACTTGATTATTTTAATGCACGTCTTCAAGGAACAATAAGCCCTATGGATTATCTGAAATCTAAGCAAATGGATTCTGAAAAATACTTCTTAATCGATGTTAGAAACGGTCCAATTCATTTAAGAAATTTAACAATTATAGATGCTAATGTTATACCTGAACAAGAATTATCTGATCGTTTAAATGAAATACCAAAAGAAAAGGAAATTATTGTTTATTGCTGGGATGTCTGGTGCAATACTGCTGCCAAAGTAGCAAAGTTTTTATTGGAACAAGGTTATAAAGTTAAAGAGTTGACCGGAGGTATTGCAGCATGGCAGGAAATGAATTTTCCTGTTTCAAAATCAACCATAGATGATAACATATCTGATAATTGTGGGTGTTAACTCAAGTGCAAAAAAATACAAGGTATTGGATTGGAGTTGCTTCTCGTGATCATGTAATAAAGGGTGTCTATGGTGGATTTGCTCAACTTTGTCACGGTAAAGAGGCTCCTTTAAAAAAGATGAATACTGGTGATTGGATCATTTATTACTCTTCAAAGGTAAGTTTTAATGAAAGTACTCCGTATCAAAAATTTACTGCTTTGGGGAAAGTTGTCGATGATTATATTTTTCAGTTTAATATGGGAAATGATTTCATACCTTTCCGAAGAAATATAGATTTTATTAGTTGTACAGAAACATCAATTCACCCATTAATCCCACACCTCTCTTTCATTAAAAATGAGAAGCGTTGGGGTTATCCTTTTCGATTTGGCCATTTTGAGATAAGTGAAAAAGATTTTAAACTAATTGCAGAAAAAATGGTGGATGTTAAAGGAGATTAGAAAGTTCTAATCTCCTTTTAACTTTTTTTTATTGATTTTAGATGTTCTCGTTCTTTAGACATAAAAAACACCCCTTTAGATTATCATATCCACAGAGGTATTTCTTTTCAACTTTATTAAAAACACCGTGTCTTTTTTATAAACATCGCAACTTTATTACAAAGCCACACCTACAAAAATCTATTTTTCCAACATTAATGTAAATATACTTACTTTATTGTAAAGTAACCGACTATAATGTCTAGTTACAATCTATAATGTTGGGAAACAACAGTGTTGCTTTGAAATAAAGTTTGCTCAAAAAATCTCACAAGCGGCATTATACGATAAATTAAAAGAATCCATTTTGAAAAAAAGATTAATCAAAATGGATTCTTTTCAGCAGATCTAAGTTTCGTTTTTATAAAAAAGTTTGATCATTTCATAATGGTGTTGTTCCACAATCGTGCCCTATAATGGAATAACAAAAATATAGTCTTAGCACTAAATCATACAATTCTTGATGAACTCCCCGTATATTTAAATACACTTCTTCACAAATTTGCTGGCAATTATGTTTTCTCTTACCAAAAGCCATCAATATGTCAGCAGCCTTGTAACAACCAGCACTTAATCTAAATCAATGCGTTCAATATTCCGAACAGCTAACACAACAATACCTAGAGCAATTAATGCCAATGCAAGTGGAATATAAATAATACTCGCTAATGAGAAAACCGATCCTATTGATGAAGTCGTTACCATAACAATTAGTAGTGAGGAAATGATCGTTGCCTGTGTTGAGAACTTTCTCATACCAAAATATAATGGCACAAGTGCCGCTCCTGCAGTGGCAAGATTAAAAATCAACAGATTTAATATTCCCGCAAAATAATCAGTAACCGTTAATCTCATTGCAGATGTTAAATGAAAGATTTGGTTCATACCTATAAAACCAGTAATCACGAACAGATTAGAGATAACCATCGTAAATAAAGTTAAAGAGAAAATAAGAATTAATTTTGCGCTCAAGATCTTTTTTCGGTTAACTGGATAGGAAAACATCACAAGATGTGTTCGATTTTTAAATTCATCAATAATTACTTTTGAAATAAGTACAGCGGCAAATACAATAATAATGCCCCTTACCATTGCTCCACTGATCATAAAATAATCAGTAAAGCTTTTGAATGTTTGCTTACCTTCAATCTTTTCAACTGTGGGAATCATGCATAATAAGCCAAGGGTAATTAAATTAGCAAGAATAATTCCCTTGATAAACCAACCTAATTTATTCTTTTTAAGCTCAAGTTTTATTAAATATAACAAAGTGTCCCCTCCCTTGCTCTTTATCCATTATCCTTTTGAAAAATCATTTCTAAATGCAACAATTACACTACGGACTTATCTAACTCAACTTGTTTAATGAAATACTCTTCTAATGTTGTCCGATTTTTATTAATAAACTCAATATTGATATCTTCCAATATTAATGTCTTAGAAATGGTCGATTGAGGCACTTCTGTAGCATAGATTCGAATGACTTGGTCATCAATCACCTTAAAGTTATTTATACCTAGTTTATCGTGAAGTACCACAGCTGCTTTCCTCTGATTACTTGTCACTAACTCAATATATTCTGTAGTTCTCGCCTTGATCGTAGCCATTGACGCCTCTTCAATCAGTTTGCCGCCTTTAATGATACCGATTGTATCTGCAATCTGCTCAATTTCACCTATAATGTGGCTGGAAATTAAAAGTGTCATACCGTATTCTTGATTAAGCATTTTGAATAACTTTCTCATAGCCTTAATCCCAGATGGATCCAGTCCATTAATGGGCTCATCTAGAATCAAGAATTCCGGCTTTGTAATAATCGCTCTGGCGACACAAAGGCGCTGTCTCATCCCTAGTGAAAAGTCTTTTGGCAGCTTATTCTCAACATTTTCAAGACCCACCCGATCCAAAGCATCACGAATCCCCTGCCTGCTATGGTATCCCATATAAGAACAATGCAGTTTTAAATTTTCAAAGGCAGTCATTTTCTCATAAAAAATGGGGTATTCGATCATACTGCCTATTCTCTTCAAGTAATCGAAAGAATCATGTTTGAGTGGTTTTCCGAAGATTATGATCTCACCATGTGAAGGCTTAATCATATTGGTTAGCATCTTCATAATTGTTGACTTACCTGCACCGTTCGGTCCAAGGAATCCGTAAATCTCACCTTTTTTAATATTCATCGTTACATCGGACACAACATCATGCCCTTGGAAAGTTTTTGTTAAATTTCTTGTCTGTACAACATAGTCCATTATGACCCTCCTTGTTTTCTAACTGATTTCAGTCTAGCAAGTGACCCTTGCTTTTTTCTGTCTTAATTCTTACAAAAATCTTAAGAAAACAGAGAGCTACTTTTTGAGACGTTTCAATGAAAATGTAAATGACGTTTTTTCAAATGGTATGGATTGTATTGAAATGTCCCCTTGCATTTCTTCAACCAGTCTTTTTGTTATGGTTAAACCTAGACCACTGCCCTGGAAAGCTTTATTTCTCGATTCTTCAAGCGTGAACAGACGTTCAAATACACGGTCCTGCTCTGTTTCATTAATTCCTTTACCTTTATCGAAAACTTCGACATAGACCATCGTCTCATCATAAAACACCTTTAAACCGATCATCTTGCCATCTGCACCATAGCGAAGACCGTTTGAAATCAAGTTATTTAATACACGGTTTAATGCTTCTTCATTACCGAGAGCAAAAACGGGGTTTTCCGGTATCTCAATGACAACTTCTAATCCTTTGATTTGGATCCATTCATAGAACAAAAGAATATTATTTTTACAGATCTCAGTTAAATTAACTTTTTCTAGTGGAATATCTTTATCACCTGATTCTAACTTCGCTAAATCAAAAAATGAATTCATTAACGTAATAAGTTCTAATGTTTTACTATGTACTTGTTGCAGCAAACGCACTCTTTCTTGTTCATTAATTTGAGGTTGGTTCTGAAGCATTTCAATATAGCCTGAGATTACTGTAAGCGGCGTTTTAAGATCATGAGAGACATTAGCCAACATCCGTTTCATCGAGACTTTCATTTTTTTATACTGACGTACATTTTCTTGATAATCATTAACAATTTGATTTAACATATCTAGCATTTCAATGAGTTGCTTATCATCTGTTATGATGAGAATTCTCTCACTTAATTGTGAGGCTTTCATCTGTTCAAGTTTATTTGTTATATAGACAAGATTCTTATTTCTTCCCTTTTTTGATTGATATTGATAGATCATACAAATTAGAAGGGCAATTATGACATTACTTAATATAGTAATCATTTAAAATTCTCCAAGTTTGTACCCGATCCCCCATATTGTTTTGATATATGATGGTTTCGATGGGGTATCCTCGATTTTTTCCCTCAGTCGGCTTATGTGTACGTTAATAATATTTTCATCACCATAGTAATCGTCACCCCATACTGATCGATAAATCTGTTCTTTTGTAAAAACCATCTTTTGATTTTCAAAAAACAAACAAAGAATCTTCCATTCCTTTGATGTTAAGTTGATCTCAATGCCGTTCTTTGTCACACGATGATTCTCCGTATCCAATTCAATCTTATGTACTTTGATTATTGAGGTATTTCGTTCTATTTGAGTGTCTATGTACTGTGTAGATCTTCTTATGGCTGCTTTCACTCTTGCAGCAAGTTCAACCATTGAAAATGGTTTAGTGATATAATCATCTGCTCCTAAACCAAGCCCTAACGCTTTATCCACTTCGCTATCTTTTGCTGACATAATAATTACGGGAATGTAACTATTAGTCCGCACCATTTGAAGAAAGTCCATACCATTTAGCTTTGGCAACATTAAGTCTAACAAAACCAAATCATAATGCGTATGCTTAAAGGCAATCCCTGCTTCCTCGCCATCAAATACACATTTAACATTAAAGGCCTCGTTATTTAAATATGTTTTTACCATATTACTAATAGCCGGGTCATCTTCAACAAGTAAAATAGTTTTTTGCATCAAAAATAACACCTTTCCTGTAATACTTTTATATGATTAATTTCTGAATTCAATCGAGCTACTTCAAACATGCCTTGTTCTTTATCAACAGTTAATTAAAAATCTGTTGTCATCACAATCGGTTTACCAGTTTTGAGATCTGTAGGATGTTTTATACCTAGCTCATCTGCAATGACTATTGTTTCTTCCAAAGGCAATAATGGAAATTGTTCTCGAATATCAATAACTGCATCTGAATATTCAGTTAAATAAAAATAGTTTCGTTCCAAATCTGATAAAAACTCATGCTGCCTGTTTGTTTTTATTCCTTTCAAACGAGTAGATCTACCTAACGAAGATACATCCTGAATCTTTAACCACGGCTTATAATCTATACCAACACCAGAGCCTCGACCTTCTTTTATCCATTTCTCAATTTGAGTGATTCTTTTTCGTTTCGACATAAAAACACCCCTTTGGCTAAATAGTAACCAAAGGGGTAAAGCTTCGCAACTTTTTTATTTAACGTCGCGACTTTATTCAAAACATCACATCTTTTTTATAAACATCGCGACTTTATTTCAAATCTACACAACATTGTTCATTCACACGCACACCTACTCAACCGTAACAGACTTCGCCAAATTTCTTGGTTTATCCACATCACAGCCGCGTTGTAAGGCAGCGTAGTAAGCAAGTAATTGCAATGGTACTACAGAGATAAGAGGTGTTAAGAGCTCGTGCACCTCCGGAATGACGAAGCGATCTTCCTTCATGTCTAGTCCTTTTCTTGAGATGATGCACGGATTGGCTCCGCGGGCAACGACTTCCTTGACGTTTCCACGGATACTTAAATTTACATGCTCTTGGGTAGCTAATGCAATAATCGGTGTTCCTTCTTCAATTAAAGCAATCGTCCCATGCTTTAATTCTCCACCAGCAAAGCCTTCTGCTTGGATATAAGAAATTTCTTTCAGCTTTAATGCCCCTTCTTGACCAACATAGTAATCAATGCCACGACCAATAAAGAAAGCATTTCGAGTCGTTAATAAATATTCACGGGCGATTTTCTCAAATTCTTCCTTGGAGTCACAAAGAACCTCCATCGCATTAGCAACAATTCCTAATTCATGCACTAAGTCAAAATCTGAGTCTAAACCACTCTTCTTAGCAGCAACTTGGCCAAGAATCGCTAGAACAGCCATTTGTGCTGTATACGCTTTTGTAGAAGCAACAGCAATCTCTGGTCCTGCATGAAGCAATAAAGTAAAATCAGCTTCACGAGATAGAGTCGATCCCGGAACATTCGTGATTGTTAAAGTCTTATATCCCATTTCTTTAACTCGTACTAATACAGAACGGCTATCTGCCGTTTCGCCACTTTGTGAGATAAAGATAAATAATGGTCTTTCTGATAATAATGGCATATTGTATCCAAATTCACTCGCGATATGAACCTCTACAGGTACCTTAGCCATACTCTCAATAAACTGTTTTCCTAATAGTCCAGCATGATAAGAAGTACCAGCCGCAATAATATACAGACGATCCGCTGCTTTCACAGCATCAATAATTTCATCATCAATCACCAATTTACCTTGGTGGTCTTGATATGTTTGAATGATGCGGCGAAGCACTAAAGGCTGTTCATCAATTTCCTTCAGCATATAATACGGATAGGTGCCTTTTTCGATGTCACTGGCATCCAATTCAGCTGTATAAGGAGCACGGGAAATAACTTCTCCGTCTAAGTTTTCAATCGTAACCTCATCTTTCGTAACAATCACGATTTCCTTATCCATCAGCTCAACATATTGATTTGTCACTTGAAGCATCGCCATAGCATCCGAAGCGACAACATTGAAGCCATCCCCTAGTCCAACAAGAAGGGGACTTTTATTTTTGGCGACATAAATCGTTTCGCCGCTTTCAGTATCGAGGAGAGCAATTGCGTAAGATCCTTTTAAAAGTTTAAGTGTTTTCCGGAACGCTTCATCAGTAGATAAGCCATCATTCACAAATAACTCTATTAATTGCACAATGACTTCTGTATCTGTTTCACTTTTAAAAGAAACCTCTTGTAAATACTCACGTTTCAATAAATCATAGTTCTCAATAACCCCATTATGAACAAGCGTAAAACGGCCAGATGTACTTTGATGCGGATGGGCATTCAATTTACTTGGAACTCCGTGAGTCGCCCAGCGTGTATGCCCTATTCCTGTATTTGTTGCAAGATCCGTATCCACTATGGCACGTAAATCAGCAATTCGGCCCTTTTCTTTAAAAATATGCACTTGTCCGCCATTGATCACAGCTATTCCTGCTGAATCATATCCACGATATTCTAGCTTGTCTAAACCCTTTAACAGGATTTCTTTTGCATCTTGATTGCCAATATATCCAACGATTCCACACATACTTCTTTTCCTCCTTATAAGAGGGCAAGAAGCCTTCAGGGGCAGTCTTGCCCCCTTATCTCTGTTCTAATTTGAAAAATCCAATACCTTCTAAACCAACTTCTTCTAAGCATTTTCTTCCCTTTGTTCACCGAGTTGCCTCAAATGTTTTAAAGAAGAACTCACGATTGTGCTTTTCAACCGGGAGGCATCCGCCGAAAATCTCGATAAACCTCCTCCTCGTCAACTAATCAACTACTTCGATCCGTGATTAGTCCAGGCGCTTTAAATTAAGAAAACTCCTTTGTGTTTCCCCTCCTTTTTCATCTATTTACAAAAACAGGATAAGCATACACTAGAAATCAAAAATCGTCAACTAAAAACCTTTCATCAGCACAGTGACAGGGGTAACGGATGAATGGAGACAAACCATGGCAAATTTATTGAAACAAAAATATCGTGGATAACAGGAAAGCTACCAATAAAATATGCATAAGGGAGAAAAACGTTCCCTTATGCATAGAGATTGGACACTATTCGGTTAATCCCATTTCATCTTTTACAACCGCCGCAATTCGGTCCACATATTCGTTGCATAACTCCTCAGTAGAAGCCTCTGCCATAACACGAACAAGCGGCTCTGTTCCGGAAGGACGAACAAGGATCCGACCATTCCCATTCATTTCCGTTTCAACTTCTTCGATGATTTGCTTTACTTTTTCATTGTCTGTAACATGATATTTATCTGTTACCCGGATATTAACAAGCCTTTGCGGGTATTTTTTCATTTCATTGGCAAGTTCAGATAAAGGTTTCTTCGTCATTTTCATGATATTAACTAGCTGCAATCCCGTTAATAATCCATCTCCGGTTGTATTATAATCTAGAAAAATAATATGACCGGATTGTTCTCCACCAAGGTTAAAGCCATTCTTCTTCATCTCTTCAACAACATATCGGTCACCAACAGCGGTTTGCACACTTTGAATGCCATTGGCCGCTAAAGCTTTATAGAATCCTAAATTACTCATAACCGTTGAAACAACGGTACCATGTTTAAGTCGGCCCTGCTCCTTCAAATGTTTTGCGCAAATATACATAATTTGGTCGCCATCAACAATCTCTCCATTTTCATCAATTGCAATGAGGCGATCCCCATCTCCGTCAAATGCTAAACCAATATCCGCTTCTTTTTCCTTCACAAACCGAGCTAAGCTCTCGGGATGAGTAGAACCCACACCATCATTAATATTTAATCCGTTTGGAGAAGCCCCCATCGTTGATAAGTCAGCCTCTAAATCGGCAAATAGGTAATTAGCTAATGATGAAGTTGCACCATGAGCACAGTCTAAAGCAATATGAATTCCTGAGAAATCTTCATCTACTGTTTGCTTCAAAAATTGAAGATATTTTTGACCACCTTCAAAATAGTCATTTACTTGCCCTAAATCAGCTCCTGTTGGTCTAGGAAGGTTATCCTCTTCCAACTCCAATAACTCCTCAATTTCAGCCTCCTGGTCATCAGAAAGCTTAAATCCATCTGGGCCAAAGAACTTGATCCCATTATCAGCTACTGGATTATGAGAAGCAGAAATCATCACTCCCGCTTGAGCTCCCAATACTTTGGTCAAATAAGCTACGCCAGGAGTCGTAATGACACCAAGTCTCATCACTTCTGCACCGGTGGATAATAATCCAGCAACTAATGCACCTTCGAGCATATGACCGGATATCCGAGTATCGCGACCAATTAAAACCTTTGGATGTTCTTTATCGTTCGTTAAGATATATCCTCCGAAACGCCCGATTCTAAAAGCTAACTCAGGCGTTAATTCACTATTCGCCACTCCTCGAACTCCATCGGTACCGAAATATTTACCCATTTCAAAAATCGCTCCTTCTACGAATAATTGCGTTTTATACATCTTTTTGAGTTATAGTTATTTTCGCGGATTTTTTATTAAGTTTCCAATCAAGATCACCCGGACCATCTACATTGATGGTTACATTATGACTTCCCTCATCTAAGTCTGATACATCTACATAGACGTCAAAATCCGACGCGCTAATCGTATTCATTTCACTGCTTGGTCCTGATACAAGCAAGCTCACTAATCCATTAGAAGGATCCCGATAACTCAGAACTTGGTTATCTGCCATCCCCCTGATTTCAATTGGAATATTCGAAAGAGTTTTATCTTCTTGTTTACTAACCTTCACATTGACTTCTACCGTTTTTGGACTGACCTCTACAATATCATTTGAAATAATAATGGGTAGATCAAATGTCGCATCATCTTTAATTTTACTTACATCTACTTCCACTCTCACGCTATTTGTGTCTTTCAATACCTTATCAGATGCAATAATTTTTGCTGTTTTTTCACTTAAATTAATTGAGTCAATCGAAATTCCTTCTGGAGGTGATCCTTTTTGAACAATATTAATTGGTACAGTTTTGCTAGAACTTTTAATTGGAATTTTCACTTCCACTATTTGTGGATCAACACTTACATTTAATTTATTAAAATTTTGGTCGAGTACAGTAACATAGGCCCTTTCTGAAGTTGTTTCATTAATAGGCTCTTTTAAATTGACGGTTGCCTTTACATAAGCGATTTTTTCAATCACTTCTTTTGCACCCGTAATCTTAACCTTATCCGGTTTCACAAACAGTTGATCAGCTAAATACCCCTTGGCAATGGCAGAATCATTGATTTCAGGCTCAACACTAAAATCTTTTGTTACCTTTTCATGAATCGTTACTGTTGCATACACAGGATCAATCGTTGCTTTAAGTTTATCCGATAGATTCTTAATCTTAATTTTTACCTTTTCTGTTCCAATTTTTGCCTTTGTTAGGTCAACATAAACTTCAAAGGATTTTTGCTGTTTGGCTGGCTGTAATAAATTTCTTGGACCCTTAAGCTTTACAGTAACCTCATCGGGAACTCCGGTAACCACCAAGTTTTCTGTATCATAGTAACTCTTTACAGGAATATTCCCAATCGTTACTGTATCATTGGATTGTGGAACATTAATATCCATCACATTTTTATTACCATCATATACATTATCAAATAGCAATAGTGCAAGGATTAGAGCTATAATTTTCATAAACCACTTATTCTCAATTAGCTTATCAATATATTTATCCATTGCGTTTTCCCCTCCAGTTCCAACGAGCTGAAGAAGCTTGTTTCATCTTTTCTTCAATAATAAGTTCACTTGAAAGAAGTGCTCTAAAGGCATCCAGTGTTAATCCACGGTGCAACTCTCCATTCTTCGTTAAGGAAATTGCCCCCGTTTCTTCAGACACAATAACGGTAATACTGTCGGTTACCTCACTAATCCCTAAAGCAGCTCTATGTCTTGTACCAAGTTCCTTTGAAATAAAAGGACTCTCAGAAAGAGGTAAATAACAGGCTGCTGCAGCGATTGCATTTCTTTGGATAATGACAGCCCCATCGTGCAATGGAGTATTCGGGATAAATATGTTAATTAATAACTCAGATGAAACTTTGGCCCCCAAAGGAATGCCCGTTTCAATATAGTCGCCCATTCCTGTCTCTTTTTCTACAGAAATGAGAGCTCCAATTCTTCGTTTTGCCATATAATCCGTAGCCTTGACAATGGATTCCACCAGCTTTTCTTGACCTTCATCCTCCTGATTGCTACTTCTAGAAAAGAACTTTCCCCGTCCTAACTGTTCAAGTGCTCTCCGTAATTCAGGCTGAAAAATAATAATGATGGCAAGGACACCCCAAAGAAGCACCTGCTCCATAATATAATTCAATGTTTGAAGATGAAGCTTGTCACTAACAAAGGTTACAAGCAAAATAACAAAAATCCCTTTTAATAACTGAACAGCTCTTGTCCCTTTAATTAAATTGATCAGTTTATAAATCACATACCATACAAGGAGAATATCAATGATATTCGTTATATATTTTAAAATATCGAATTCAAAACCCATGATCGACATTTTATCCACTCCAATAATATATTTCACAGCTTCTCAGCTATCTATTTTTAATCTTAGCTCTTATCGCCTTACATATTATATCATAAAAAAAAGAAACACCTATTATTTCAGTGTCCTTTTGAAAAAATAGATACTAGACGGGTAAAACCAAATTCTTTTTTTGATTATTTTCGGATAGATGATTGCTTCTAAAATCGGATAGCTTGGATGAAATTTTTAAGCAATTGCGTTCGAATCCAAAGCCCTACGATAAGAGTTTAAAGGGAAGCTATTCGAAAAAGCAACAATCTTGTATAAAATAAAGAAAACTCGTCTCTCGGAAGCCTCCCCTTTGTGCACTTATACTTTATTCCTAAAATTGGCACTACGTCGATCTTCATCACCGCTGCCAATTTATACTTTTTTAAAGTGTAAAAAGAAGCTGAAATTCGAAAAGATGAAGATGAAAAATGTAACCAAAGCCTTCCTCTCGCATTTCAGCCTCTTTTAACCTTTGTTTTATTTTATTCAAAAACAGCCACAACTTCTTTACTTGTTTCTTTAATATGATACCACATCCAATCAAACACCTCGTTGATTTCCTTGATATCTCCTGTAACTTGTCCAGCTGACGCCATATAATTTTCTCCATTTATTACGGTAACATCACCATCAACCCGACCTTCAACCTTTAAATTCCCATTCTTCACCGTGACATCGCCTTTTACAACTTCTCCTTTAGGGACTATAACTGTATTATTTTTGACAATTAAATTAGCTTGATCTGTTACCGAGAACTGATGGTCGCCACTCCAAGTAGAAGCCAGACTACCCGTCATTAAAACGATAAATAAGGACGCCGCTGTGAGAACCGGATGATGCATAAACCATCGTTGAAAACTTACTTTTTTCTTCTCTTTGGGTAATTTCGCCATTACCTTTGCTGTAAAATTAAGTGGAACTTCAATATGTGATGTACTTTGCACTAGAGCAACCGTTCTTCTTAATTCATTAAAATAATTTTGGCAGTACTCACAGTGTTGGATATGCCCCCTCAATTCCTTTTCATGCTCTGGTAGGATTTCTCCATCAAGAAATTCATGCATATATTCAATGACTTTTTCAGTACACTCCATTCTTTTTCACCTCTCATTAAACATTTCGCAACTGATGTCTTAAAGCCTCTCTCCCTCGATGAATCCTTGTTTTTACTGTACCTAACGGAAGCTCCAGTATCTCACTGATTTCATTTAATGAAAGCTCATCAATATATTTTAATACAATGACCGAGCGATATTTTTCAGGTAGCTTTGAAATCTCTTTCTGTATTGTCTCTTGGAGCTCCATACTTTCGACATCTTCTTCAGGCAAGGATGTGTCGGCAGCAACCTGCGAGTACATCGTTAATCCCTCTGTCCCGGCAACTTCGGCATCTAAATAAAAATCAGGTTTTTTCTTTCGAATGCGATCAATGCATAAATTTGTTGCAATGCGGTATAACCATGTCGAGAATTTCATGTTAATATTAAAACTTTTGATATTAACATATGCTCTAATAAACGCTTCTTGTGCCATATCTTCAGCCTCGTGTCTGTTCCCAAGCATTCGGTAACAAAGCTGAAACACTTTCCCTTTATATATTTCGACAATTTCTTCAAAAGCATTTTGGTCGCCCTTTAAGACTTGCTTTATCCTTTTCTTTACGATTACTTCCATTTTTATTTACCTCCGCTCTATGCGGCTATTCGATATTACGAATCGATAGCGGAAAAGGTTTCAATTTTTATTAAAAAGTTTCTCATTCAATATATTAACAAATTTTTACTGTATCGTTTACTATTTTTCAATTCGATGTAGAATAATTCCTCTAATATAGAAAAAACTGACTAGATATTGTCCCTCTCTATCCTGCCAAATGCAGTTTCACAAGTGTTTAATAGGTTACAAAGAGAGTATATCGAACCTAGTCAGCCATTTATATAACTTTTTTATAATAATTTCTCACCAAATAAAGATCCCATAAGAGCCACTGCCACTGTTGCTGTTTTGTTTTTTTCATCTAATATGGGATTAACTTCAACAAATTCCGCCGATGTAATTAATTCAGATTCAGCCAGCATTTCCATTGCTAAGTGACTTTCCCGATAACTAATTCCACCAATGACAGGAGTACCAACTCCAGGGGCATCATGCGGGTCTAAGCCATCTAAATCAAGGGATAGATGAACACCATCGGTTTTATCCTTTAAATAGGCAATGGATTCCTCCATCACTTTCGTCATCCCCAATCGATCAACCTCGTGCATCGTATAAACTCTCATACCTTTTTCTTTTATCAATGCACGTTCTCCATCGTCTAACGCTCTTGCTCCAATGATAACGATATTTTGCGGTTTCACTTTTGGACAATAACCACCAACTTGTGTTAGTAAATCATGGCCCAATCCTAAGTTGACTGCCAAAGGCATCCCGTGGATATTACCAGATGGTGAAGTTTCTGCGGTATTTAAATCTCCATGAGCATCATACCAAATAACTCCCAAATTCTGATAATGCCTTGAAACGCCTGCAAGTGTTCCTATTGCAATACTATGATCCCCACCCAATACTAATGGAAAGGAACCGGATTTTATCACTTCATCAACCTTTTTGGCCAATAATTCATTCTTTTCAGCAACTAAGTGCAAATTTCGGAGATTGGATTGTTCATCTATAATGACCTCAGGTCTTCCAATTGCAATATCACCTAAATCATGCACATCATCAAATAATTCCTGAAGCTTCTCAACTACACCTGCATAGCGAATAGCACTAGGCCCCATATCTACTCCACGTCTCATTTGACCAAGATCCATTGGCATTCCAATAATCGATATTTTTGTCATCGATGTTCCCCCTATCTCCTTATTTTTCTTTATTTTAACGTTTCCATTGTCTTTGACTCAACTCGACAATTTCGTGAATATTAATTCAATGAAATATTAAAAGAAAAAGAGGAAGCCCAATAAACAAAAAACCCTTAAGCCAATAAGACTTAAGAGTTGAATATGCTTATGTATTGGTGGAGACTAGCGGGATCGAACCGCTGACCTCCTGCGTGCAAAGCAGGCGCTCTCCCAGCTGAGCTAAGCCCCCGTTTATATGGAGCGGAAGACGGGGCTCGAACCCGCGACCCCCACCTTGGGAAGGTGGTGTTCTACCACTAAACTACTTCCGCATAAATCATAACAGAAGATGCAACAAAACAGTTATATGAAATAGATGAGCCATGAAGGACTCGAACCTTCGACCCTCTGATTAAAAGTCAGATGCTCTACCGACTGAGCTAATGGCTCATAAATGGCTGGGCTAGCAGGATTCGAACCTACGCATGACGGAGTCAAAGTCCGTTGCCTTACCGCTTGGCTATAGCCCATTGAATAAACTTCACGAAGCACCTCTTCGAATAAGCTTCATGAATAAACATCGCAGAAACATTTAATTGCAAATGAATGTGCTACCTTGAATGACTTCTGTAGTTAAATGTTTCGACATTCCCTTGATACAACAAAAAAATCAATTCAAGAGCAATTCTCTAACAAAAAAACATACGGAAGAAATAATTGCAAATGAATGTGCTACCTTGAATGACTTCTGCAGTTAAATGTTTCGACATTCCCCTGATAGAAACAAAAAATCAATTCAAGAGATTTCCTTAAACCAGATTGTTTGCGTAAACAAAACAAAAAGGACACTAATATCTTGTCCAATTAATCTAAATTAATTCAAATGGTGGAGGGGGACGGATTCGAACCGCCGAACCCAAGGGAGCGGATTTACAGTCCGCCGCGTTTAGCCACTTCGCTACCCCTCCATATAAATGGTGCCGGCCAGAGGACTTGAACCCCCAACCTACTGATTACAAGTCAGTTGCTCTACCAATTGAGCTAGGCCGGCTTGCTTGTCTGATTAGATAAATGGTGGAGGATGACGGGATCGAACCGCCGACCCTCTGCTTGTAAGGCAGATGCTCTCCCAGCTGAGCTAATCCTCCACTTGGTGACCCCTACGGGATTCGAACCCGTGTTACCGCCGTGAAAGGGCGGTGTCTTAACCGCTTGACCAAGGGGCCTATATATATTTTAGCAAGCTCCCAAGCGGGCTCGAACCGCTGACCTCTTCCTTACCATGGAAGTGCTCTACCTACTGAGCTATGGAAGCAAAAAACTACCTGCTCATTTAGTCAAAAAAATGGCTCCGCAGGTAGGATTCGAACCTACGACCGTTCGGTTAACAGCCGAATGCTCTACCACTGAGCTACTGCGGAATATTATCAGCCTGGCGGGCGTCCTACTCTCACAGGGGGAGAGCCCCCAACTACCATCGGCGCTGAGAAGCTTAACTTCCGTGTTCGGTATGGGAACGGGTGTGACCTTCTCGCTATCGCCACCAGACTATTTAAGACATAATTTATTATAATGTCTTTTTTGTATTTTTCAAGAGAAAATTTCATTTGTTCTCTCAAAACTAGATAATGTTCCAGAAGAAGAAAGAATACCATGTAATCTATTTGGTTAAGTCCTCGATCGATTAGTATTTGTCAGCTCCACGTGTCGCCACGCTTCCACCTCAAACCTATCTACCTGATCATCTTTCAGGGATCTTACT
>NZ_JBHKFI010000035.1:0-16178 GCF_042263505.1 Cytobacillus sp. Hz8
TCAAGTGAATACAAGTCTGGTGGCGATAGCGAGAAGGTCACACCCGTTCCCATACCGAACACGGAAGTTAAGCTTCTCAGCGCCGATGGTAGTTGGGGGTTCTCCCCCTGTGAGAGTAGGACGCTGCCAGGCAAATTGAAAAACAGTCAATATAATTGGCTGTTTTTTTGTGTGTTCAATATTAAGAGATTAATGGAAAAAGTTGAATGTAAGATTGCTTTGTTCCATTAAAAGTAAGGAATGTGAAAAGGAACATCGAATAAGAAAATAAATAGGATACATTAGTAAGAAACGTACCCATTGACCAGATAAATTCCACTCTAACAACTTAACATCAAAATAACGGATATTTCTTAAATCATTTCTAATGATCCAAAAACCTCAAAAATGGAAAAATGACCTATAATGATTGATAAATACAAGAAATTTATAAGTTTAGGAATAAATCTATAAGATCATTCCTTCTCGATAAATGATCAAATCCAGGAATTTTTAAATTAATTTCATAAAGGGAAAATAGATATACAATGAAGTACAACAAAACAACTGGTAAATCAAAATACATTAATTAGCAAGTTCATTCAATTGAAATCTATCTTACTCAATTGATAAAAAAGTCATTTACAATCCAAATATTCAAGGATTAATAAAGGTCCTTTATTTATAGAGATATTTAAAAAGGAATAAATAAATGGATAATCTTTATTAGGCATTGTTTTAATTAATTCACTCCACCATTCAATTTCATATCTGGCAATCATACTTAAATTGTATAAAAGTAAATAATGAGTGAGCAGTTCTGGGTAATAAAGAAGATCACTTTTAGTGGTAGAGATAGCGTAGTGTTGGTTAAGGCTATCATACTTTAGTGGTGAATAATTAATTGGACCAAAGCTCTTCTCCATTTTTAAAATTATGAATTCCTGATTAGATTGATAAAAGATGAATGGAATATTTGATTTAGAGCGGAAATAATCAATAAATCGTTCTTCTGTCATATGATAAAAATCCAGAATGTCCTTAGGTACGGATAGCAAGTGATCATTTATATTAACTGGGAGAAAAGATCGCTTCCCTTCCAATTTTACATACAAATGATTTAATTCCGGAATACATTGGAGAAGTTCTCCCATACAAACCTTATCACCTTCCAATTGTTTCACGTGAAACATTTTTTCTGACATAAATGGAAATAAACCGTGCTTTTGGTATCTGACTTCATCTCGAAAAAAACTATATTGCTGCTTTTTTCTTTTTCTTGTAGATACGCCATGCGCGAGAACAGTTGTAGTTTCAGGATAGTTTGGATCAACTGTTAAAATACATGCTTTAATTAAATGAACTAATCCGTAAAATAATAATATTGGTTGTATTGCAATTGGAGCATTTTCAACCTGTTGAAAATAAAGTTGTCCATGTTCGATGTAATAAATGAATGGATAGCAGTTTTCGTAACTTTTTTGATTGGCATTTGGAACATTTATTTTTTCATAACACTTTTGCAAATAGTGTTGTGTAGTATTGGCAGAATAGTATGGTGTAAAGGCATTCCATTGACTAGAAATAGGTTGCACAGTATAACCTCCAAGTTTTTTGAAAAATCAAACATCTAATTCAGTCCTTGACAGTATTTTATCCAATTGATAACCTACTAATAATATTTTCGGTACAGGAGGGTATAAGAAACATGTGGGAAACAAAATTTGTTAAAGAAGGCTTAACGTTTGATGATGTTTTATTAATTCCAGGGAAATCAGAGGTATTGCCACGTGATGTTAATTTAAAGGTTACATTATCAGATAAGTTAAAATTAAATATTCCTATTATTAGTGCGGGAATGGATACTGTGACAGAAGCAGATATGGCTATCGCAATGGCACGTCAAGGTGGTATCGGGATTATTCATAAAAATATGTCCATTGAGCAGCAAGCTGACATGGTGGACAAAGTAAAGCGTTCTGAAAGTGGAGTAATTTCTGATCCATTCTTTTTAACTCCTGATCATCAGGTATATGATGCGGAACATTTGATGGGAAAATATCGGATATCTGGGGTTCCAATTGTAAACAATGAACAGGAACAAAAATTAGTTGGAATTTTGACTAACCGTGATCTTCGTTTTATTCAGGATTACAGCATTAAGATTTATGATGTGATGACGAAGGAAAATTTGGTTACGGCTCCTGTTGGAACAACTTTAGAAGAAGCAGAAAGCATTTTACAAAAATACAAAATTGAAAAGCTCCCACTTGTTGATGAAAATAATGTACTAAAAGGCTTGATTACGATTAAAGATATTGAAAAAGTAATTGAGTTCCCTAATTCCGCAAAAGATCAGCATGGTCGTTTATTAGCTGGAGCAGCTGTTGGGGTGACAAAGGATACGCTGAAACGTGCCGAAATGCTTGTGAAAGCAAATGTTGATGTAATAGTTGTTGACACTGCTCATGGTCATCAAAGAGGCGTTTTAGAGACAGTTAAACAAATTAGAGAAGAATATCCAGATTTGGCGATTATAGCAGGAAATGTAGCAACAGCAGAAGCAACGAGAGATTTGATTGAGGCAGGAGCAGATATTGTTAAAGTGGGTATTGGTCCTGGTTCTATTTGTACAACTCGTGTAGTGGCTGGGGTTGGGGTTCCGCAGATTACAGCTATTTATGATTGTGCAACAGAGGCCCGAAAGCATGGAAAGGCAATCATAGCTGACGGTGGTATTAAATATTCTGGTGATATTGTGAAAGCCTTAGCTGCAGGTGGACACGCTGTTATGTTAGGAAGTCTGTTAGCAGGTGTATCTGAAAGCCCAGGAGAAACAGAAATTTTCCAAGGAAGACGTTTTAAAGTATATCGTGGAATGGGCTCTGTTGCGGCAATGGAAAAAGGATCTAAGGATCGCTATTTCCAAGAAGAAAATAAAAAGTTTGTTCCAGAAGGAATTGAGGGACGACTTCCTTATAAAGGACCATTAGTAGATACTATCTATCAATTAATTGGCGGTGTCCGTTCAGGAATGGGATACTGTGGCACAAAGGGTCTTGAAGAATTGAGAGAAAAGGCACAATTCATTAGAATGACAGGTGCTGGTTTAAGAGAAAGCCATCCACATGATGTCCAAATCACAAAAGAAGCTCCAAACTATTCTCTTTCATAGGGAATAAAGCCCAGAATACAGTAATTTTTTCCTAAATTAGCAATAGACAGAGGGGCAATTCTCTGTCTATTTTTTTTATCTTGTTTATGTTAAACTGGACAAGTAAAAAAAATGTAGTGTCTTCAAACAATGTTATGTTTACTTAAAGAAAAGTAGTTCTATTAGTTAGTTTGTCATTTTTATTTTCATATCGAAATGGGTAAGATTACTTTACAAAAAATATTTTCATAGACTAACAAGATTTAAGAATTTGGAGGTTTTTTCATTGAATTACAAAAAAATATCGTTGATTGTTACGATGCTTTTTTTATGTATTTCCACTGTTTTTTCTGGTATGCCAAAAAAAGCTGAAGCTGCAGGTGATCCACTTGGTATTCAAGCAGAGGCCACTATTCTATTAGATGTAAATACAGGTAAGATTTTATATCAAAAAAATATCGATACAGTTCTTGGTGTCGCTTCCATGACCAAGATGATGACAGAATATATTGTGTTGGAATCTATTAAAAATAAAAAAATAACATGGAATCAAAAGGTTAAAATTAATCATTATGTTCATCAAATGTCAGATGAAAGTACGGGCCTTTCCAATGTTGGATTAACAGAAGGCGAAGAATATACGGTTGATGAACTATATAAAGCAATGGCAATTCATTCAGGAAATGGTGCAGCAGTTGCTTTAGCTGAATTAGTTTCAGGATCTGAAAAGAATTTTGTTAACTTAATGAATAAAAAGGCCGCTGAGCTGGGTCTTAAAGATTATAAATTTGTCAATGCATCTGGATTAAATAATACGGATTTACTTGGAAAATATCCTGCTGGTTCTGCTACGGATGAGAACCTAATGTCTGCCCGTGCTACAGCGAAGCTTGCTTATCACTTAATTACTGATTTTCCTGAGGCACTTGAAATTTCTAAGATTGCAAATTTAAAGTTTAGAGATAAAAAGCTTCCATATAAAAATTTCAACTGGATGCTTCCAAGCCTTATTCATGGATATGAAGGTGTCGATGGATTAAAAACAGGTCACACAGATTTGGCGGGCTATTGCTTCACTGCTACAGCTGAACGGAATGGTCAAAGATATATCACAGTAGTAATGAAGGCAAAAACACAAGATAGTCGCTTTACAGAGACTAGAAAAATACTTGATTATGCTTTTGGAAATTTCACCAATGAAGAGATTGTGAAGAAGCATTATCAAGATAAAGGACATAAATCTTTATCTGTAATCAAGGGAAAAGAAGATAAAGTAAAGATTTACTCAAAGGATGCCATTAATATGGTGGTTAAAAGTGGAGAAAAAGCGAATTATCAACCCGTGTTAGTATTGGATAAAAAGAAACTAAATAAAAATGGAGAATTAACTGCTCCAATTAAAAAAGGTGAAAAAGTCGGATATTTAACATTAAAACCAAAAAATGGTGCAAATATGAACTTTTTATATGAAGATGGTAATAAAAAAGTTACTGTTGATGTGGTTGCAGAGAACAGTGTGGAAAAAGCTAATTGGTTCGTTTTAATGATGAGAGGAATTGGCGGATTCTTTGGAGATTTATTTGGTGGAATTTCCTCAACGGTAAAAGGCTGGTTCTAAATAAAGAAGACATCTTGTCTTGACAGGATGTCTTTTTTGTTGTTTATTTTCATTAGAGGAAAAATAATTATTCCGATAGAGATAGTATAACTATTTATTATCTGAAGATCTTTACATGTTTAATTTGGTGCATAATAAGAGGGGGAAACAAAGTGAACGTTGGTACAGATCGTGTTAAACGTGGTATGGCAGAAATGCAAAAGGGCGGCGTCATTATGGACGTTGTGAATGCTGAGCAAGCAAAAATTGCTGAGGAAGCAGGAGCAGTAGCAGTAATGGCGTTAGAAAGAGTACCATCAGATATTCGTGCTGCTGGTGGAGTTGCTAGAATGGCCGATCCTCGTATTGTTGAGGAAGTCATGAGTGCTGTTTCTATCCCTGTTATGGCAAAGGCTAGAATTGGTCATATTGTTGAAGCTCGTGTGCTTGAAGCTATGGGAGTGGATTATATTGATGAAAGTGAAGTATTAACTCCTGCAGATGAAGAGTTTCATTTAAATAAAAAGGAATATACCGTTCCTTTTGTTTGTGGGTGCCGTGATCTTGGTGAAGCGGCCCGTCGTATTGGAGAAGGTGCATCCATGCTTCGTACAAAGGGTGAACCGGGAACTGGAAATATTGTTGAAGCAGTAAGACATATGCGTAAAGTAACAGCTCAAGTACGTAAAGTGGTTAGCATGAGTGAAGATGAATTAATGACAGAGGCAAAATTATTAGGAGCACCTTATCATGTACTGTTAGAAATTAAGAAACTGGGACAATTACCAGTTGTAAACTTTGCTGCAGGTGGAGTTGCTACTCCAGCTGACGCTGCTTTAATGATGCAATTAGGTGCAGATGGGGTATTTGTTGGATCAGGGATTTTTAAATCTGAAAATCCAGCAAAATTTGCTAAGGCTATTGTTGAAGCGACGACGCATTACCAGGATTATAAATTGATTGCTGAGCTATCTAAGGATTTAGGAACCCCAATGAAAGGGATTGAAATCTCTACATTAGCACCAGAAGCTCGAATGCAAGATCGTGGATGGTAAGGTGAAGCAAATGGTTAAAATCGGTGTACTTGGGCTCCAAGGGGCTGTACGTGAACATGTCCAAGCTGTCCAAGGGTCTGGGGCAGAAGCAATAGTGATCAAAAAAGTTGAACAGCTTAAAGACATTGATGGTTTGATTTTACCTGGTGGAGAAAGTACTACGATGAGGCGTTTAATTGATAAATATGATTTTATGGATAGTCTAAAGGAATTTGCCCATTCAGGAAAACCAGTATTTGGAACATGTGCAGGCCTCATTCTTCTTGCAAAAAATATTGTGGGTTACGAAGAGGCGCATATAGGTGTTATGGATGTAAAGGTAGAACGGAATTCCTTTGGTCGGCAAAAAGAGAGTTTTGAGGAAACCTTGGATATAGCTGGAGTAGCCAATGATTTTCCAGCGGTCTTTATTCGAGCTCCGCATATAGTGGAAGCTGGAGAAAATGTTGAAATCCTTGCTAAGCATGAGGATCGAATCGTGGTGGCAAGACAAGGAAATATTCTAGGCTGTTCCTTCCATCCAGAATTAACGGATGACTACCGTTTCACTGCTTACTTTGTCAATATGGTAAAGGAAGCAAAGTAGGAATATTCCTGTTGTATTCTGGTTATAATAGTAGTAGAATTAACGGATTTCCGAAAGAAGTCTCCCATCCTCAAGGAATGCGAAGGGTGTAGCCCAATGAGTAGGTGGGAGATGAATTTCGGTTGGCGTTAACCAAAGGTTTTGGTATAATCAGTCTTAGATAGATAATAGAAACAAAAACTCTTGGAACAAGAGGGTTAGCTCGGTCAATTTTCGTTGGCTAGTAAAAGTAACGATAAGTCGAGAAGCCCCCACTTCAAGCGAGACCTGTAAGGGTGGTAAGTGGTGGGAGTAGTTCACTGTACAAAATTCCATTATATAAAAGCAATGAGAGGAAATAGTAGTAAGCAAATTTTCCTTAGAGAGCTGATGGTTGGTGTAAATCAGTGAATAGTGCTTATGAATCCATCCTTGAGTGATGTATGGAACGCTTATTTAGCTAGTAAATACATTCCGGTTTACATGCCGTTATCAAATGAGTGGGAAGCTTGATTGCTTTCAACTAGGGTGGCAACGCGGGTAACTCTCGTCCCTTTTAAGGGACGGGAGTTTTTTGTTTTTATATAATATCATGTTTAGGAGGTTTTAGAGTTATGCTTGATATTAAAGTATTAAGAGCAAATTTAGATGAAGTAAAAGCTAAGTTACAGCATCGTGGGGAAGATTTAACGGATCTCGGAAAGTTTGAGGACTTGGATAAAAGACGTCGTGAATTAATTGTTGAAACGGAAAAATTGAAAAGTAGAAAAAATGAGGTATCTCAGCAGGTTGCACTTTTAAAAAAGGAGAAGCAAAACGCAGATCATCTAATTATTGAAATGAGAGAAGTCGGAGAAAATATCAAAGTTTTGGATAATGAACTCCGTGGTGTAGAGGAAAAATTGGAAGAATTGCTTTTAAATATTCCAAATATTCCTCATGAAAGTGTCCCAGTTGGTGATACAGAGGATGATAATGTGGTAGCTCGCAAATGGGGGGATGTGCCAACCTTTGATTTTGAGCCAAAACCACATTGGGATCTTGCGGATCAATTAGGAATTTTAGACTTTGAACGTGCGGGGAAGGTTACTGGTAGTCGTTTTGTTTTCTATAAAGGATTAGGTGCACGATTGGAGCGTGCCTTATTTAATTTTATGCTTGATTTGCATACAGAAGAGCATGGATATCAAGAAGTTCTCCCTCCTTATTTGGTGAATCGAGCAAGTATGACAGGAACTGGCCAGCTTCCAAAATTTGAAGAAGATGCATTTTTAATTGAAAATGAAGATTACTTCTTAATTCCTACTGCAGAGGTTCCGGTAACCAATCTTCATCGTGATGAAATATTAATTGGTGAAGATCTTCCAATTAGTTATGCAGCTTTCAGTGCTTGTTTCCGCTCTGAAGCAGGATCAGCAGGAAGAGATACTCGCGGATTAATCAGACAGCATCAATTTAATAAAGTGGAATTGGTTAAGTTTGTGAAACCAGAGGACTCTTATGCTGAATTAGAAAAATTAACAGGACATGCGGAAAAAGTCCTTCAACTTCTCGGATTGCCATATCGTGTTATGAGTATGTGTACAGGTGATTTAGGTTTTACTGCGGCTAAAAAATACGATCTTGAGGTTTGGCTTCCAAGCTATGATACGTATCGTGAAATTTCTTCTTGTAGCAATTTTGAAGGATTTCAGGCTAGACGTGCTAATATCCGATTTAGACGTGAGCCAAATGCAAAACCAGAACATGTGCATACATTGAATGGTTCTGGTTTAGCCATTGGTCGTACGGTAGCAGCTATTCTAGAAAATTATCAACAGGCTGATGGAAGCATAAAAATTCCTGAAATATTGCGTCCATATATGGGAAACCGAGAATATATCACGGCTAAATAAATAATTAGAAATACCCTTCTGGCTCATCATCTTCGGACGAACCATTATCGTTCGGAGATGGTCAAGGAAGGATTGACATCTATTTTTATTGATGATATATTATAACTTGTCGAAACGGAGGAATACCCAAGTCTGGCTGAAGGGATCGGTCTTGAAAACCGACAGGCGGGTTAAACCGCGCGGGGGTTCGAATCCCTCTTCCTCCTCCATTCAACTTTAAAACTAGATATACATATTTATCGTTACATGTTTATGTAACGATTTTTTTATACCTAATTTAAGGAGATTTCACAATAAAAAACCGACTGACATGATTTGTTCAGTCGGTTTTTTCCTATTTATGAATAAAGTTGGTTTGTTTTAAAAAATAGGAAATGCGTTCAACGACGGGCTCAATAGAGGCTTCATCTTCCATTATATCGTAATCGTTGATGTTCAGGCGGAGGACAGGACAAGCATTAAAAGAATTAATCCAATTTTCATAACGCTCGTACATTTCCTTCCAATAATCAACAGGGGTTTGTTTCTCCATTGGGCGACCACGAAGTTTGATGCGCTCCAAAATATCATCAAAAGAACCTTCTAAATAAATTAATAAATTGGGATGTGGAAAATAAGGTGTCATGACCATCGAATCAAATAAGCTTGTGTAGGTTTCATAGTCAACCTTTGACATGGTTCCTTTTTCGTAATGCATTTTGGCAAAAATTCCTGTATCCTCATATATCGAACGATCCTGAATAAATCCACCACCATATTCAAAAATCCTCTTTTGCTCTTTAAATCGCTCTGCAAGAAAATAGATTTGTAGATGGAAGCTCCACCGATCAAAATCTGCATAAAATTTATCTAAATATGGATTCGTGTCGACCTTTTCGAAGGAGGTACGGAAATGTAAAGCATTGGCTAATGCTTTCGTCATAGTTGATTTTCCAACACCTACAGTACCAGCAATTGTGATGACTGAATGATGGGGAATATCATATTTATTTCGAAGACTCATGGTTGTAGACTCCCTTTTTCTAATGATGTGGTTAATTGATTGAAGATGTATGTTAAATCAGATTGGTTGTTTACAAAATCAAGTTCATCTCCATTGAAGCGTAAAACAGGAATATCAGGATTATCTTGTTCAAATTTATTCATAGCGAGTTCATAATCCATAGATAACTGTTCTAAATAAAGAGGGCTAATATTTTTTTCAATTTCTCGACCTCTTATTTTAATTCTTTTCATCAATGTATCTAAGCTTGCATGAAGATAAATGATGACATTTGGTTTAGGCATATCACTGGTGAGAACTTGATAGATTTTATAATACTTATCATACTCGTCCGGATTAAGCGTTCTTCCGGCAAAAATGAGGTTTTTGAGAATATGATAATCAGCAACAACTGATTGGTTTACACTTAAATAATGCTGGTTGATGTCTCCTAATTGTTTATATCGATTGCAAAGGAAAAACATTTCCGTTTGGAAGCTCCATTCCTCGATGTTTTCATAAAATTTCCCCAAAAAAGGATTTTCATCAACGATTTCCTTAAGTAAGGCGAATTGAAACTGCTCGGAGATTGCTTTGGCTAGTGATGTTTTTCCAATACCAATGGGTCCCTCAACAGTAATAAAGGGTGTAACCACCATCGTGTGTCCTCCTTCTCCTTCTTCATACTGAATCTCTTTTATCATTGCTTGAAAAATAGCACAGAGAATATTTTAACACACTCTGGCAAGGATGGGATATGGAACATTTATCGTTTGAAGAGATTTGACCGGAATAAGAGAGAGCTGAAAAATAAATAAAAGGGGGGAAGCTGGCTGACAAATGTGTTGATTTTTCTTATAGGGGTTTGTCAGCCAAAAGATTTTCTGGGGATTATCCTCTTTTTTCAACATTGAAATTTTCGGAAATAAGGAGCCAGTTCTGTGGAAAAGATAGTCCTAATTTCCAGTAACTCATACCCCTGAGACCTAATTCTTTAATTAAATTGAATTTGGCTTGTATGGAGCGGGCGTCTTCAAACCAAACTTCATGCCGCCTTCCGTTATCATCGACATAATTAAAGTGAGGGGCCTCGGCCGTGCTATCATAAGAAATAGGAACATTATGGGTTGCAGCGAGTTGAATGGCCTGTTGTGGACTGACTGCTCTTGCGACGGAGCCTTGAACAAATGGTAAGGTCCAGTCATAACCATATAGATTTTGCCCCATTAATATTTTGGAAGCAGGCATTTCAGTAACGGCATATTCTAATACATTTCTGACTTGATCAATTGGAGAAACAGCCATTGCTGGACCTCCACTATAGCCCCATTCATAGGTCATGATCACGACAAAGTCAACAATTTGTCCGATGGCTCGATAGTCATGTGCTTCATACCATTTTCCTTTTTGTCCAGCGCTTGTTTTTGGGGCTAATGCAACAGATAGTAGCCATCCTTCCCTTTGAAAACGAGTTTTTGCTTTTCTTAAAAATTGAACATAGGCTTCTCGGTCTTCGGGTCGTAAATATTCAAAGTCAAAATGAATATCTCTGAATCCGTATTTTTTGGCCGTGGAGACGATATTTTCGAGAAAACGATTTTGAATTGTCATGTCATTTAATAAGATTCTTCCCAGTTGATCATTAAATTGATCATTTTCTTGGTTTGTTATCACCATCATTAAAACGTTGCGATTTGCACGGGCAATAGCGGGAAAATTATTAAGTAAAGGTTCTTTTAATGATCCATTTCTTAAGGCTTGGAAACTAAATGGTGCCAAATAGGTTAAATACGGTCCGGCTTCTCGAGCACTTTCCTCAAGGTTAGGGTCAACGGTTGCCCCTCTAGGCTCAACATAGCCATTAAATTCAGCTCTTGTTTTAGGCCGTGGAGGGATATAAAGCCTCATACCTACTTGGAGCACTTGATTGGTCGAAATGCGGTTGACGGTCGCTAATTGCTGGTATGAAATATTAAACTTGCGGGCAATAGACCATAATGTGTCTCCGCGTTGCACCCAATAAAAGCTTCCGACAATTGGAATGACAAGCGCTTGACCAACAACAAGTGAAGAAGCGTTGGGAAGCTCATTTGCTTCAACGATGTCGTTTACAGTCGTGCTATACGCCTGGGCTATGCCCGTTAATGTCTGATTCCGTTGTACCACATGAATTTGCATGCTATTTCCTCCTTCTGGATGCAAGTAAACGTTACAACCATCTTATGATTTTAAATGAGGAAAAATAACTTGTCTCATAAGAAATAATATTCCCTTGTCTTGTCCTGAAGATATTAGTATATAATTTTTAATAATGAATGGCTCATTTGCTAAGAAAGGACAATTTTATGCAAGGAAAAAGTAACGAAGATGAATTTTTTATGAAACAAGCGATAGAAGAGGCAATGAAGGCGGATGCAATAGAGGAAGTTCCTATTGGAGCGGTTATTGTGTTGAATGGGGAAATTATCTCAAAGGCCCATAATTTAAGGGAGACAGAACAAAATGCAGTTGCCCATGCAGAATTACTAGCCATTGAACAAGCCTGTCAAAAGCTAGGAACCTGGAGATTAGAAAATGCTGTGCTTTATGTGACATTAGAGCCCTGTCCCATGTGTTCTGGGGCAATCATGTTATCGAGGATTCAAAGAGTTGTATATGGAGCAGCGGATCCGAAGGGAGGATGTGCAGGAACATTGATGAATCTTCTTCAGGATCAACGATTTAATCATCAATGCGAAATTGAGGCTGGAGTATTAAAGCAAGAGTGTGGTGAATTGCTATCCCATTTTTTTAGAAGGATTCGAAAACGAAAAAAACGGGAAAAAAGAGATAGAAATCTTGGAAATCTCGAACTTACAGAAAATGACAATGCCTAAACGTTGCAATTTAGTCTAATAGCTAGTATACTAATAAATGCGTCGGTGATGACGCATTGAATGAAGGTATTAATTTTGCCGTGCTAGGCGGGGAGGTAGCGGTGCCCTGTACTCGCAATCCGCTCTAGCGAGGCTGAATCCCTTCCCGAGGCTTATGACCTGTAGGGTCTGCCTTAAGTAAGTGGTGTTGACACCCGGGTCCTGCGCAATGGGAATTCATGAACCATGTCAGGTCCGGAAGGAAGCAGCATTAAGTGAACCCTCCCATGTGCCGCAGGGTTGCCTGGGTCGAGCTAACTGCTTAAGTAACGCTTATGGGCGTAAGTCGACGGAAGGTGCACGGCAGTTAAATATGATAAAACTTGAAACTCATCCCTTATTAGGATGGGTTTTTTAGTACATATAGATCTTTTTATGAAATCTTCCTTTTTCGTTTTGTCAAAAGGAAAACAGATACGCTATAATAAAGTAGAAAAATTAGGAGGGGGCGTGTCATGAGTTATCAGGCTTTATATCGTGTTTGGAGGCCGCAGCGATTTTTTGATGTTGTCGGACAGGAACATGTAACAAAAACTTTACAGAACGCCCTGACCAATCAAAAAATTTCACACGCGTATTTATTTTCGGGTCCTCGAGGTACAGGAAAGACAAGTGCAGCAAAAATATTAGCAAAAGCTGTGAACTGTGAACGTGCACCCGTTAGTGAACCGTGTAATGAATGCCCTTCATGTAGAGGAATTACAGATGGCTCCATTTCTGATGTTATCGAAATTGATGCTGCGTCAAATAATGGTGTAGAGGAAATTAGGGATATCAGGGATAAGGTTAAATATGCACCTAGTGCTGTAAGGTATAAGGTTTATATTATAGACGAAGTGCATATGCTCTCTATTGGTGCCTTTAATGCCCTGTTAAAAACGCTGGAAGAGCCGCCAAAGCATGTCATTTTTATTCTTGCTACAACAGAACCGCATAAAATTCCCTTAACAATTATTTCAAGATGTCAGAGATTTGATTTTAAACGAATTTCATCTCAGGCCATTGTCAATAGGATGAAACTAATTGTTGATGAAACTGGGGTTAATTGTGATGAAAAGGCATTACAGATTGTAGCAAGAGCAGCTGAAGGTGGTATGAGGGATGCATTAAGTTTGCTAGATCAAGCCATTTCCTTTAGTAATGAAAAGGTAACAATTGAAGATGCCTTAACTGTTACTGGCTCAGTTTCTCAAGGATTTCTCCACAGGCTTGCCTCGGCGATAAGGGAGAGAAATGTTGCTCAAGGGCTAGAAACGCTTGAGGAATTATTGGCACAAGGAAAAGATCCATCTCGTTTTATCGAAGACTTTATTTTGTATTATCGAGATATGCTTTTGTTTAAATCTGCTCCCAATTTAGAAGAATCTTTCGAACGAGTAATGCTTGATGATGATTTTCGGATGCAGGCTGAAATGATGAATGATGATGATATTTATGAACTAATCAGTGTATTAAATAAGGCACAACAAGAGATGCGGTGGACCAACCATCCTCGAATATTTCTTGAAGTGGCCATCATGAAGCTATGTCAACTTGAAACAAAGCAAAGTCTAAGTCCAGCTGCAAGTGGTGAGATAGATAGTCTTCTTCACAAAATTTCTAAGCTTGAAGATGAATTGCATGAATTAAAACAAACAGGAATTACTAAGTCAGAAGAGGTTAAAGACTCTCCAAGGATCAAGTCACAGCGGACTTCCAGAAAAGGATTCCAGGCTCCTGTTGGAAAAATTAATGAAATATTGAAACATGCTACAAAAACAGATTTAAATGATATAAAAGGTCGATGGGGGGATATGCTCAATCGCCTCGTGCAGCATCAAATGCGCTCTCAAGCTGCCCTATTAAAAGAAGCAGAACCTGTTGCATCCTCTCAAAGTGCTTTTGTTATTAAATTTAAATATGAAATCCACTGTCAAATGGCAATGGATAATGCAAAATTTGTAAACACTCTTTCAGAGCTACTGTTTGAATCTTTAGGAAGAAAAATGCAAATAGTTGGAGTCCCTGAAGAACAGTGGCATAAAATAAGAGAAGAATATGTCAAAGGTCATCGTGAAGAGGTTTCAGAAAATAATGAACTAACACAGCCAGATGAGGATCCAATCGTTTCGGAGGCTAAAAAATTATTTGGTGATGACTTAATTGAAATTAAAGATTAATCAAATTGGAGGAATTATTGACTATGCGTGGAATGGGAAATATGCAAAATATGATGAAACAAATGCAAAAAATGCAAAAGAAAATGGCTGAGGCTCAAGAGGCTTTAGGTGAAGAACGTATTGAAGGTACAGCTGGCGGTGGAATGGTGACAGTCGTTGTATCGGGGCATAAACAAGTGTTAGAAGTAAATATTAAAGAAGAGGTTGTTGATCCTGAAGATGTTGAAATGCTCCAAGACCTTGTTTTGGCTGCAACAAACGATGCCTTGAAAAAGGCCGATGAATTGACTAATCAAACAATGGGACAATTCTCTAAGGGATTAAACCTTCCTGGATTCTAGGAGGAACTAAACATGCATTATCCTGAACCGATATCAAAGCTGATTGATAGCTTTATGAAATTGCCAGGTATCGGCCCTAAAACGGCCGCGCGTCTGGCGTTTTTTGTTTTAACGATGAAAGAAGATACTGTACTTGATTTTGCGAAAGCATTAGTTGACGCAAAACGTAATTTAAGCTACTGCTCTGTGTGTGGACATATTACAGACCAAGATCCATGTTACATTTGTGAGGACCAAAGAAGAGACCAAAGTGTGATTTGTGTCGTCCAGGATCCGAAAGATGTTATCGCTATGGAAAAAATGAAGGAATATAACGGTCTTTATCATGTATTACAAGGAGCTATTTCACCGATGGATGGGATTGGTCCTGAAGATATTAATATCCCTTCTTTATTAAAACGCCTTCAGGATGAAACAGTTCAAGAGGTTATTTTGGCAACAAATCCCAACATCGAAGGTGAAGCAACCGCAATGTATATATCCCGTTTACTAAAGCCATCAGGTATTAAGGTAACAAGAATTGCCCATGGATTACCTGTAGGTGGGGACTTAGAATATGCCGATGAAGTTACTTTATCAAAAGCATTAGAAGGAAGAAGAGAAGTTTAAATTAGGGGGATACCAAAATGTTGCTAAAGCGAAAGGGTTGGCTTCGTAAGGAATATGATGAAAAGCTTTTGAATCAATTAGTTGAATTGAAGAAGGAATGGAATAATCAAAATTCATTAGTTGAAAAAAGTTTTGATCCATCAGAGGAAGTGATTTGGGATGCAAAACTGGTAGAAGCAAAGTATTTCTTTTTATTTAAAGAGGCTAAGAAGAGGAATATTTCCATTCGCTAAATAATATAATCTCCTCTCTAAAGTTCTGATTTGTTTCTTTTATTCATAAAAATAAATAGGACAAGTATTGGAGAGGAGGATTTTATTTTGGAACCTATTGCGTTTATCTCCATATTAGGAGGATTAATTCTATTACTTTTGTGCATTGGTGCTCCTATAAAATCATTAAGATTTGTTGGACAAGGAATAGTTAAATTATTAATTGGAGCTTTATTTCTTTTTTTTCTAAATGCTTTTGGTCATCAATTTGATATTTATGTCCCTATTAATTTAGGTACTTCCGCTGTATCAGGATTTTTAGGAATCCCTGGAGTGTTTGCTTTAGTGGCCATTCAAACTTGGGTTCTCTAATCATATTAAATCATGTTAAGAAGCAATGGCTGATAGAATGAAGTTATCAGCCTTTTTATTTTTAAAAAATATATTGACTTGTGTAATACATGATGATAAAATTATTTAAGTCGTCAACAAAACGACAATGAAAAAAGTTATTGACTTATCTCTTAATAGATGATAGAGTATAAAAGTCGCCCGTGAATGATGATTAAAAACGGACTGGCAAATAACTAGATTTGTTCTTTGAAAACTAAACAAACCATACGTCAACGTTAATTCTATTTTTAAAACTAAGAGCTAATCTTACTCTTTTTTGGAGAGTTTGATCCTGGCTCAGGACGAACGCTGGCGGCGTGCC
>NZ_JBHKFI010000036.1:0-11434 GCF_042263505.1 Cytobacillus sp. Hz8
GTTGGTACTGTTCGATAATCTTGTTAGCTAATTCTACGGAGTTTGGATCTCTTTTCAATTTTCCCATTGAAAACACTCCTTTAGCTTTATACTTATTATTCTATCAAACAAAAAAACTGTGTGAGTATGGAATCGTACGCATTCCTTACTTACACAGTTAATATTACACTCCCATCGAATCATTCTATAATATTAGGTAGTTTTTAAATAATGCTTTTTGATACAGCTATGATAAAAAAATATGTGGTTTGACATGGAGTCTCTTCAAGATTAATTTTCGAAATAGTTGGTAAACTCTTCTTGAAATAGGCATTTCTTTGAGATTTTCATGTCTGCCGCTCTTCATATACACTTTTTGATTTCCCCTCAAATGTTTATGCTATAACATTAATTTTTTGTGTCCTATCTATTTTCTTCATTCACTTTAACCATTTTCATTATGAATTAATTTAAAATAATTAATAATTACATTAAAAGTTCTATCTTTATCTAAGACTTAAGTCCCTATCGATATTTAGGTAATTGGGATAGAATGGAGTAGTTGGAAAAAATATGGGTAATAATAGGAAGCCGGAATTTGAAACGAGAGGAGTTTCGAAATGTCAGGAGTTGTAGAAATACAAAATGTGACGAAGATTATTAAAGGGAGAAAGATTATTGACTCCCTTAGCTTTGATGTACATAAGGGAGAGGTGTTTGGATTTTTAGGGCCAAATGGAGCGGGGAAAACAACTACTATCCGAATGATCGTTGGCTTAATTGGCATTACCTCTGGAGACATTAAAATCGCAGGAAGCAGCATTAAATCGCATTTTGAAAAGGCTGTTAGTCATGTCGGGGCAATTGTGGAAAACCCGGAAATGTATAAATTTTTAAGTGGATATCAAAATCTCATCCATTTTGCGCGAATGTCCAAGGGTGTACATAAGGAAAAAATTGATGAAGTGGTGGAACTCGTCGGATTAACAAACCGCATCCATGATAAAGTAAAGACCTATTCTCTTGGGATGCGCCAGCGGCTTGGCCTTGCGCAGGCTCTCCTTCATGATCCTGATGTTTTAATTCTGGATGAGCCGACGAATGGTCTTGATCCTGCTGGAATAAGGGAAATTCGTGATCACTTAAGAATGCTTGCTAAGGAAAAAAATATGGCGGTGATTGTATCAAGTCATTTACTTTCTGAGATGGAAATGATGTGTGACCGCATTGGAATTATTCAAAATGGAAAGTTAATAGACGTGCAATTAGTGAATGAATTTGTTCAAGGAGAAAATAAGACATTTGAATTAGAGGTTACTCCGGTACAAAAAGCCGTTTCGCTTATAAGCGAAAGTAATCCAAATATCAAAGTGGAATTAACTGAGAATGGAATCATCGCCCCTTTAAAGAAAGAGGACATTCCAACATTAGTTAAAAAATTTGTCGAAAGTGATATTCAAATTTATGGCATTAAAGAAGTGACGAAAACATTGGAAGACCGTTTCTTAGAAGTAACGGAGAGTAAGGAGGCAGTCACGAATGCTTAATTTAATTCGAAATGAATTATTGAAAATATTTAAACGACCAGGGACCTATGTCATGATTGGTCTGCTTATTTTTATTATTGTAGTAATGGGTGGAATTATAAAATATCAGGATAGTAAATCTACGGCACCAGACAATCAGAACTGGAAGCAGGGGCTACAAACGGACATCAATGAATCCAAAAAGCAATTGCAACAAATGGGGGATAAGATTCCTGACAGTCAAAAGGTATATTTCGAAAGAGATATCGCTATCAAAGAGTACCAAATTAAACATAATATCTCCCCAAATCAGGACTATGATGGCTGGGAATTTGTTAATTCAGCTTCGAATATCATTCAATTTGCAGGATTATTTACGATTATCGTAGCAGCTGGGATTGTGGCATCTGAATTTAATTGGGGAACGATAAAACTATTATTAATTCGGCCGATTGCTAGAAGCAGACTGCTTGTAGCGAAATACTTGACGGTTTTAATCTTTGCTTTGCTGATGCTGGTTATCTTATTTGCTTTTTCCTCCATATTAGGGTTTATCTTATTCGGAACACCAGAGACAGCTATTCCTTACCTCAAATATTATGATGGAAAAGTTACAGAACAATCGATGTTCTTCCACCTTATCAATTATTACGGATTACAATCGATTACGATGCTTATACTTGCAACGATGGCCTTTATGATCTCAGCAGTATTTAGAAACAGTTCACTTGCCATCGGGCTATCGATTTTCTTAATGTTTACAGGCGGACAAATAACTAGTTTATTGGCAGCTAAATTCGAATGGGCAAAATACATTCTTTTTGCCAATACGGATTTAATGCAATATTTTGATGGAATGCCAATGGTGGAAGGGATGACCTTAGGTTTCTCCATCATCATGCTTATCGTCTATTTTGTTATCTTCCAGCTGCTTGCACATTATGTTTTTAATAAAAGGGATGTTGCGGCTTAAAGTTGCTGGTTATAAAAAAGGAAGAACGAAGGCTACCCATGTCTTTTCGTTCTTCCTTTTTCCATTCTATTGTTCAATTAATTTATCAAAATGAATTCTTTTGTTCAATGCATACATCACGGGGACACCAACAATCATGACCACAAATTCACCAATGGCAGTAGTTAACCATGTGAATAAGAATGGTAATTTATAAGCTAGATGGAGCTCGATGGTGATGAGAAACATACTGATGGTGAAGACTACCGTATTAAAGAACATCCGTGTCATCACCCCTTTAATGAAACGGGCAGAGATAATGGTTATGAGTAGTGAAATAAGGGTTTGACCAACGCCAAACACTAAATCATAAGCAACCATTGGCGAAAAAAATAGATTGGTCAGAAAAACACCTAGAACCATGCCGTAAATATAATTCTTGTTAAAAACAACAAGATGATTAAACATTTCAGATATCCGGAATTGAATTTGGGTAAATCCAAATGGCTGAATGAGCATGGAGACAACGATATATAACGCTGCGAGAATCCCGTTTGTAACAAGCGTTTTAACTTTCATTTTTATTCTCTCCTTAGTTTTTTTGCGTGGGATGGTTACGAACCACGTTCGAGCTGGACTCGAAAGTACAATTATAGTATATTTTGCTGACTCTGTCACTAGAATGAAGTGGTCAGAAAACATATAAAAAGAGAAGCCTCAGGTGCAGACTTCTCTTTTGTTGATTTTTAAGTTTAAAGCATTAATTGATAATAGGCCACATCATGCCATTGGTTAAATTTATAGCCAACCTCTTTAATAGTTCCTACATAGGAAAATCCAAGCTTTTCGTGAATTTTCACACTGGCCTCATTGCCGCTAGTTATTAAACTGATGATCGTGTGATGTCCAAGCTCTTTGGCCTTTGTGATGATTTCTTTCATTAAAACAGTTCCGAGTCCTTTTCCCTTGTGTTTATTGGATAAATAAACGGAAAGCTCCAATGTTTTTGCATATGCCGATTTTTGATTATATGGCGATAAGCAACAGTATCCAGCTATTTCTTGATTAATTTCAGCTACAATAAGTGGATGCATGCCGCCGTGTTCCTCAAACCAAACCTTTCGTTGCTCTAGCGTTTGTTCTTCTAAATCAAAAGTGGCTGTAAGATGGATGATGGCATCATTATAGATTTCTAACATTCCCGGCAAGTCCTCGATTGTCGCTTCGCGAATAGTAACCATTTAAATCCCCCGTTTTATTTTTCTGCATAAATGATAGAATGCTTGTTAGATATGTTTCATTTATGAAAAAAAGTATATGATTGATATAGACTTTAACCCCAATAATAAAAATAATCAATAAAAAATTAAAAGGTGAAGATTATGTATCTAACAATGAAAGAAACAGCAGAATATTTAAGTATAACAGAAACCCAAGTGGAAAAATTAATTAGGGAAAAGAAAATTCGTGCCGTTTTTGACGGTGAAAATTATTTAATCTATAAAGAACAATTTAATACACATATGAAACAGCTTGAAAAATATCGAGCATTAGTAGAAGAAATAATGAATGAACCGATACCGGAAGATCGGGATATTAAAGATGAAGATTAAATTCTTGAATTTCAAGGGAATGATAGAATTAATCTGAACTAAAATGGTATATTTTGGTCTGGCGAGGCGAACCCTAAGATGGAAATTTCCATTGTTTCGAATAGGAGGGTTTGCCTTGTTTTACGGATTGGAGTTTGAGCACCCTAACATTTTGAGTATTGCAGATATGGGGGCAATCATTTTTTATTTTATTGTCTACTCGTTCTTAGGATGGATGCTTGAAAATAGCTTTAGTCTTTTGACGAAACACACTTTTTTTAAGCCAGGATTTTTTGTTGGTCCATTTAAGCCCATGTATGGAATTGCGCCTGTTCTCTTAATTTGCTTAGTTCATGCAGATACAAATTGGATGATCTTGCTTATCCTATGCTTCGTTATTCCTTCATTTGTGGAGTATATGAGCGGGTATTTATTAAAGAAATTTTTTCGCAGGCGATGGTGGGATTACACAGATATCCCTTTGCAGCTGCATGGACATATTTGCTTGATTTTTTCGTTTTGCTGGCTATTCTTGTCCCTTGTTTGTTTAAAGTTCCTACATCCAATCATTTTTACTCTTTATAGAGGAGTCGAGTCTTCCTGGCTTTGGTTATGTCCAGTGGTTCTTTGCTATCTTCTCATAGAAATGTATTTTGCGATACGAAGACACTCGCAAATAAATCCTGCATCCATGAAAACAACGGATACGATTCAATAGGAAGCTATGAATCGTATCCGCTGTTTGATTTTTCCGCTATTTTCGCAAAGATTGTTGTTTTTTCGAACAGATTTTAAACTTTCGTGATTAGGATTCTGATTCGGACCCGATTTTTTTAGTATTTATTAAGGCTGTCCAAAAGAGCACGAGATTTGGACACAAAAGCTCAAAAACGTACCAGAGCTGTCCGAAAGAGTCTGGGATTCGGACACAAAATCTCAAGAATTCATCCAAGCAGTCCGAATGGGTCCGAAGATACAAATGCCTTGAATTCAACCAGAGCGATCCCAAAAATTCTACAACAATTTTAAACCAAGAGCACAAAGTTTACGAAAGGAGACTATTTTTTTGCAGGATGGGTATTCATGAACGATCATCTTTCACTTTCGATATTATGAACCTGTCTTGGCACCCGGATTCCAATCCCCATCCCAATAACGGTTCCGACGATGGCCGGCAATACCCATTCAAGACCATACTGTGCAAGAGGAAGGACCTCTCTCATCGTTTGCAAAGGTCCTAAGTCCAAACCAAAGGCACTTAATCCCCCAAGACAAGCGAAAACTCCTGTGAAAAGAACCGCACTGCTGTACACAGCTCTTGTATTTTTAAAAAAGCGATTAAAGAAGGTTAAGGTAATTAACACAATGGTGATTGGATAGGCTGTTACTAAAAATGGAACAGAGAACTTAAGAATTTGATTTAACCCTAAATTAGAAAGGGTGAAACCAACAAGTGTGACAACAAGCACAACCCATTTATAACTGAATTTAGGGAGCAACTTTGAAAAATACTGACCACAAGCTGTCGTTAATCCCACAACTGTTGTGAAACATGCAAGCGTAAAAATCAATCCTAATAATGCTTTCCCTCCAGAACCAAGTAATACGGTAGAGGCTGCAGTCAAAATCTCCGTTCCATTTTCAAAATCTCCATTCCCAGCCATTTTTGCTCCAACCATTCCAAGGCTTACATAGACTAGGGCCAGCAAGGTTCCAGCAATCAATCCTGCTTTTAGTGTATAGGCTGTTAATTGTTTTCTGTTCTTTACCCCTTTTTGTCGGATTGCAGAAAGAATGACGATGCCAAAGGCTAAAGATGCAAGGGCATCCATCGTATTATAGCCCTCAATAAAGCCTTTTGAGAATGCGCCAGACTCATAAGCAACTGAAGGAGCTTGGAAAGAACCATCTAACTTCACGAATCCAACGACACAAAGAATGACCATGGAAATAAGTAAAACAGGTGTGATAAATCGACCTAAGTATTTTTCCATATTCGTAGGGTTTAAGCTAATGATATAGACAAGTGCAAAGAAAACAAGAGAATATAAGAATAAGATGAGTGAAGAATGTCCACTGTTTATAAAGGGTTTTAACCCCATTTCGAACGCTACATTCGCATTTCTGGGAATTGCAAGAAAAGGTCCAATGCTCAAATAGACCACTACCATGAAAATCGTACTAAAAACAGGATGAACACGATCTCCAATAGTTTGTACGCCGCCCTTTACGAGTGAAATGGCTAGAAGGACAACAAATGGCAGGCCAACTCCTGTTAAAACAAATCCGAAAATGGCTACCCAGAAGGAGGTACCTGATTGAACTCCTAAGAACGGAGGGAAAATTAAATTTCCTGCCCCAAAATACATAGAAAAAAGCATAAGTCCGATAAATAAAGTGTCACGTTTTTTCATTTGAAATCTCTCCTCTGTATTCAAAATCGGTAAGTGACAGCTCACCTTGAAAAATAAAAAAACCCGTCCCTCTAAATAAAGGGACGAGTTTGTACTCGCGTTACCACCCTAATTCCACAAAAAATAAACTTTGTGGCACTCTAGTCAACGTACTGTCATACGTGTTCCTTTGTAACGGAGGACAACCCGTCAAAGCCTACTCGATTTCAGCTTTGCATCTCAGAGATGATCTTCAGATAGAACCCATTCATCGACTCCCACCAATTGTCGACTCTCTTTTAGAACAGGATTTCCATCTTACTCTTCTCGTCATTGATTTTTATTAATGAAGTTAATGTATCATAGCCAAAATATTATGTCAATATATTTCGATACTTAAAATAATTCTAATAATTGTTGATATTAAAGAGAAATACCGCCTTTTATCAAAGATTATTTAAACCAATTTTGAATGGGGCCAATAAGTTTCAGATATTCTGGTATATCATTTTCCCAATGCTCAAACCAATCACTGTAACAGTTGCCATCTTAAATACGATTTGGATCTGGAATGACTATTTATTGCCATCCTTGGTCATTAACCAGGAAGGTATGCAAACCATTCCGCTAAGAATGTTCTTCTTCTTTGGAGAATATACAAAACAATGGCATTTAGCTCATGCTGACTTAACGATTGCAATTATTCCAGTTATTATTGGCTATTTCTTTGCACAAAAACAAATTATTAATGGAGTTTCAGAAGGAGCGGTTAAGTAACTTTTCAGGTGCATTGCTTAACAAAAAAATTCATTTTTAAAACCGTTTTCTCTCAGGAAATAGTATTCTATAATAAGAGTAGTTAAAATTGCAGGAGATTTGGACCAGTCTTCCTGAAACGAAATGATGTTGCTAATGGCAAAATGAATGAAGCGCGAGGAATCGATTCACCATTAAAAACATAACCAAATTTGGAGGTAATCTTGGTGATTACGATTAAAGATGTTGCAAAGGCAGCCAATGTGGCACCTTCTACTGTATCGAGGGTGATTGCCGACAATCCGAGAATCAGTGAAAAAACAAAGAGAAAGGTTAGAGAGGTGATGGAGCAACTCGGCTATTACCCTAATTTGCAAGCAAGGAGTTTAGCCCAGAAAAGCACGCAAACGATTGGTGTTGTCTTTCCTAACTCTGGTATGAATTCATTTCAGAACCCTTTCTTTCCTATTGTTTTGCAGGGAATTAGTACCGTGGCACACTCAAAAAAATATGGGATGTACTTTTCTACAGGTGCCACGGAAGATGAGATCTATGAAGAAGTTTATTCCATGGTTCAAGGAAAAAGAGTGGATGGCATCGTTCTTCTTTCATCGAGAGTGAATGACAAAACAATGCTCTTTTTAGAAGAAAATGATTTTCCTTTCACCGTAGTTGGAAGACCTTATAAAAACGAAAGTCAGATTACCTATGTCGATAACGATAACATTTTCATCACGAGACAGGTGACAGAATATTTGATTGAATTGGGGCATCGAAATATTGCCTTTATTGGTGGAGATAAGCATTTTGTTGTTACTTGTGATCGCCTAAATGGGTACAAATTGGCTTTAGCAGAAGCAGGTATCCCATTTAGAGAAGAATACGTGGTACACAATATTAAATCCACTGAAAATGGGAGAGAAGTGATTAAATCATTAATTACCATGGAATCTCCACCAACTGCCTTGGTTACATTAGATGATTCCATGGCCTATACTCTTATCAGTCATTTGGATAAATTAAATGTAAGAGTTCCTGAAGATATCTCTATTGTAAGTTTCAATAATTATATGTTGTCTGAGCATCTTAAACCGCCTTTAACATCAGTGGATATCAGCATTTTTCAATTAGGCTTTGAAGCGACCAACTGTTTGCTTGAAAAAATTAATAATCCGAATGTACTCCCAAAAAGAATTACCATTCCAACAAAACTAATCATTCGTAAGTCCTGTGCCCCTAAGCACTAAAAAAGGCTGCTGTATCTCTCGCTAAGATTCAGTAGCCTTTTATTCGTTAGAAAAAAATATATATTTATGGTATCATTGAAGAACTCAAATGCATCTATTTTTCCTCAATCTACCCTCGTAGACATTTCTTTAAAAATCCATTTAGTTGTATTTCCATTTGAAAGGAGCAAGAAATTTGTTGGAGCAAGCAAGGCAATTGTTACAATCGTATTTTGGATATTCAGATTTTCGCATGGGACAAGAACGAGCGATTCATTCCGTGTTAGAAAGAAGAAACACTTTATGTGTTATGCCCACTGGTGGAGGAAAATCCATTTGCTACCAGGTACCAGCTCTTCTTTTACCAGGTACAACAATTGTTATTTCACCACTTATTTCCCTAATGAAGGATCAAGTCGATACCTTGCTCCAATTAGGCATCTCAGCGACATTTATTAATAGTTCTATTAGTAGTTCGGAAGCCTATAAACGTCTAAATGGAGCAAAAGATGGAAGGTATAAGCTCTTATATATTGCACCTGAAAGACTGGAAGTGCAAGAGTTCATAGAGGAGCTTCATCACATGGATATTCCACTTGTTGCCGTTGATGAAGCCCATTGTATTTCTCAGTGGGGGCATGATTTTCGTCCAAGCTATCGCCGCATCCTTCAAATGGTGCAAGGACTACCGAATGAGCCGGTTGTTCTTGCGTTAACGGCAACGGCGACACCAATTGTTCGAAAAGATATATGTCAATCCTTAATGATTGATGTAAATAATGAAATTATCACAGGCTTTGCTCGCAGCAATCTCTCTTTTTCAGTTATTAAAGGTCAGGATCGCTATGCCTTTTTAAAGGAATATATAAAAAAGAACGCAAATGAGGCCGGAATTATCTATGCTGCAACGCGGAAAACAGTTGACCAGCTTTATGCGAAATTGGCTGGCGAAAATATCCCAGTTGCTCGCTACCATGCAGGGATGCATGATCAGGAGCGAATTGATGAACAGGAGCAATTTCTTCAGGATAAAAAAACCGTGATGATTGCGACATCCGCCTTTGGGATGGGAATTGATAAATCTAATATTCGATACGTGCTTCATTATCAGCTTCCAAAGAATATGGAGAGCTATTATCAAGAAGCAGGACGTGCTGGAAGAGATGGCCTTGAAAGTGAATGTATTGTTTTGTTCTCACAGCAGGATGTGCAAATCCAGAGATTTCTAATCGAACAATCAATTGATCCAGGGCGAATTCAATCAGAATTGGAAAAGCTTCGAAGCATGGTGGATTATTGCCATACAGAGGAATGCCTCCAAGACTATATTCTTCACTATTTTGGTGAACAAGAAGGAAGACCATGTGGAAAATGCGGAAATTGTACGGACACAAGAAATAGTGTGGATATGACCAAGGAAACACAGATGGTATTATCCTGTATGATACGAATGGGTCAAAGATTTGGGAAAAACTTAATTGCCCAGGTCTTAACGGGATCCAGGAACAAAAAAGTGATTGAGTTTGGTTTCCATCGACTACCTACATATGGGCTCCTACAAAATCGAAGTAGCAAAGAAATTAGCGATTTTATCGAGTTTTTGATTACTCAGGAAATAATCGGAATCGCCCAAGGATCCTTTCCAACTCTCTTTGTGACGGCAAAAGGAAAGAATGTCCTTCTCGGAAAAGAAAATGTAATGAGAAAAGAAGCTGTCCAAGTGAAAGTCATTTCCAATGAAGATCCATTGTTTGAAGAGCTAAGAAGTATGAGGAGAAGTTTAGCAGAACGGGAGGGAGTCCCACCTTTTGTTATTTTCTCTGATACTTCTCTAAAGGATATGTGTGTGAAATTGCCTTTGACGAAGAATGAGTTTTTACAAGTAAGTGGGGTTGGAGAGCATAAACTGAAGAAATACGGAGAAGAATTTCTGTCTATCATTGTGGATTTTTGCGAGTCTCATCCTGATAGAAAACCCGAGGAAGAATCCATTATGGTTGTTGAAACCGCAAGGCCGGCTAAAAAGGTTATGAAGGATTCTCATCTAATCACTTTTGAAATGTACCAAGAGCACCAATCGGTAAAAGAGATTGCTAAAAAAAGAAATCTTTCCACCAACACAATCGAAAATCATCTCATTCTTTGCTCTGAACAAGGATCAGAAATCAATTTGATGGCTGAAATCTCCGAAGACTATTTATCATTATTGCAAGCTGCTGTTGAGAAAGTGGGAGTAGAAAAATTAAAACCAATCAAAGAACAATTACCGAATGAAGTAACTTACTTCATGATAAAAATTTATTTATCAAGTTTGAAGAAAGATAAGGTACATTGATTGTCTAGTTGGAAAGGAGAGGGAGGCAGGGTATGTTCTCCCTTTTATCATAATTAGATAGCGAATTAACAATAATTTCTCCATATTATCGGGGAAAAGACTAATGTGTGGGGAAATCTGATTTATTCGCGATAATGGAGAGTTTATTCTCGAGTTTCCAATTTTACTCGCGAATTACAAAATTTATTCGCGAAAACCAGGAATTTATTCGCAACTCAAAAATTTATTCGCGAATTTATGGATTTGCTCGCGAAAAATGATATTTGCTCGCGAAATTTTCCGGTTATTCGCGAAAAATGAAATTTACTCGCAAAAATTTGTAATTACTCATGAAGAATAAAATTTACTGATGGAAATCATTAAGGTGTTCGCGAAAAAATCAGACTCACGGCAGAAACATTGAAAAATTGCGAACTCCCAAAACCCCGGAACCCTCTACTTAAGTTCCAACATATTTATCAACCCTCATACTAAACCGCATAAGAACACCAGCAATACAAGATTGCTTCCGACGAAGTGTTCAATCACAAATACAAAAAAGCAGCTCCAAATGAAGTGACCCCTAAAAGTTAGACACGGTTATTTCATTAGGCTGCTTGCTCAAAATGAGTTCGGTATTGCACCGGGCTCATTTTTAATTTTGCCTTCATCCGTTTCGTATTATAATATTCCATA
>NZ_JBHKFI010000037.1:0-11310 GCF_042263505.1 Cytobacillus sp. Hz8
TTGAGAAATTACTTTCGGGTTATAGCCTTGAATAATATTTAATTTTATATCACTTGTATATTTAGTCATATAAAAACTGCACCTCCAATTGTTAGATAGTGTCTAACAATTGGGGTGCAGTTCAAAACGCAGCTGCTTTTTATATTATTGTTTGGAAAGTTGACATAAAATAAGGATATTTTCATAAGAATTGTTGTTTTTGAATAAAATGCTGATCCCTTATCAGAGCGTCTGATGAGATTTGATTGCTTTGAAAGTCTTTAGAGCTGTTTAAATAGGCTCTACATTAGGAAACTATCGACTTGCAATTTATTCAATAGGGAGCGTGGACCTGAATATTCGCGAAAAGGAAGGACGAATAGGACGGCAGTAATTGCACCGATTAGGTTCCCTTGCACCTGTTCAATAATGGATAAATAGGATCGATAAATGGTTGGTTGGACTGCGAATATGGGAGCAATCCCAGCAAATACAGGCGATGAAAGTTGGAGAAGTCTCGCTAATAATAATGCCAAAACAATTGCGATTCCCGTTTTTAAGATGCGGGCACTGAGCTTCATAATGTAATTCCTTTTTATATCCCTTTTTGATTATATGTAATTAATCATGAAGAAGTATTGATTGTAGTATTTTCTTTATGATGATCTATTATGAAAATAACAAACAATAATGTACTATACATGCATTAAAGATGATGTACAAGAGGAAAAATAAACAAAAAGCGCGGAGAAGAAATCCTCAGCGCTTTTTGTTCTATTAAAAGATATGCATTTGCTTAAATCATTCGGTTGATACAGAAGGATCTGTTTGCTCTTTAACAGGTGATACTTGTAAGAAATGCTTTTCTGGATTTTCAAGCAGCTGTTTGAGTTGGTCTGCTTCTTCCGTTTGCCCTTGGCTTTCGAGAAGAGAAACATATTTTCCAAGCAACTCATGGATATCATCAATTCCTTTATCTTCTATAGTGGATAAGGAAACTTTTGCTCCTTTGGCAATTCTTCGTTGAAGGGCATCTTTTGTTAAACCTAATTCAGGTTGATAGCGAAGATACACAACTCCACCAGTCATTCCAGCGCAAATCCATGGTCCCGGGTCACCAAGGACAAGGCCTCTTCCGTTTGTCATATATTCAAAGGCAAACCCTTTGATATTTGCTCTGGAACCAATATTTCCATGTTCTTCTTCTGGAATCGGTTTTCTGACTTGCCCACCAATGATAATATCCGCACCAGAAAGTCGAATTCCTGCACGAGCATCAGCATTTCCTTGGACGACAAGAAGACCTTCTTGTGCACCATAGCCAAAACCTTTCCCAACCGAGCCATTGTAATATTTTCCATCTTTTCCTTTGGATTTTAGGATGACGATTTCGCCGCCAAAAGAGGTTTTCCCTGTTCCATCCTGTGCTCCACCAGTTACCTCAATATGAATTCCTTTTGTGTTATATGCTCCAAGACCATTTCCTGGAATAGAACCACTTTTATATTTTAAGGATACTGGAGCAAGTGCTTGATAAGAACCATCCAGTCTACCTCTTACACGATGACAAGAAACTCGGCTTCCTAAAACTCTTTGTTCAGACGTAACACTTTGATATTCACGAGAACGATTTAGATTTTCCACACTAGCATCAAGATATTCTGCACCTACGGCAACCTGTAATTGAGAGGTCTCCTGTGGTGAACCTTGAGAAGTTAATTGACCAATTTCTAGTGGCTTCAGTAAATAGGTTAAATCTAATTGATTCGTTCCTTTTGATTGTTCAAGAAGATCAGAGCGACCCACTGCTTCTTGAAGATTTTTTACACCGATTGAGGCAGCTAAAGTCTTTAACTCATTTCCAAATGCTGTGAAAAGGTTGATAATTCCTTGTACAGCAGTATCAAGTTGTCTTGGAACAAAGCGACGCAGGCCATGTTCTTTTGCTTGAGCCTCCGATTCAATTTGTGTTGCGATTCCAACATGACAAGTATCCAAGTGACAACCGCGACACGTTGTACAACCAATTGCAAGCATAGATAGTGTGCCAAAACCAATGCGGTTAGCACCGAGTAACATAACCTTTAAAGCATCTTTTGCACTCTTAATTCCACCATCAGCCCAAATTTCTACATGATCTCTTAATCCCGCTTCAAGCAGGGCATTATGTGCAGCTTTGACTCCGATTTCAACAGGGAGACCAACATATTGAAGGGCGTGGATTCTGGCCGCTCCCGTACCTCCGTCAAAACCACTGATAGTGACAATGTCTGCCCCAGCTTTAGCAATGCCCACTGCAATCGTACCGATATTAGGAACGACAGGTACTTTAACTGCAACCTTAGCTTTATCGTTCGCTGTTTTCAGTTCATGAACCATTTGTGCGAGATCTTCAATTGAGTAAATATCATGGTTGTTTGAAGGAGAAATTAAGTCCGAGCCAATTGTGGCATTTCTCGCTTCAGCAATCTTGGCTGTAACCTTAGAACCAGGTAAATGTCCACCTTCCCCAGGCTTTGCACCTTGCCCAATTTTAATTTCTAGTAGGTTAGAAGAATTTAATAGCTCTGCATTCACTCCGAATCTTCCGGATGCGATTTGTTGTCCGCGAGTTTTCGGATATTTTCCAAGCATATCCTTAATTTCTCCGCCTTCACCGTTAAGACTAACCATATTTAAACGATCGGCACCTTCAGCATATGCTCTAAAGGCAATTTCATTTTGGGAACCGAATGACATTGACGAAATAACAAACGGTAAATCATGTTCCCCAACTTGAATATTAACATCTTCTGGAGTAAGGGAAGAATAAATTGCCCTTAATTCAGTTAAATGACGAATCGTTGTTGGATTTTGCTGCTCTTGTTCATTGATTTTGTCACGGAAAACACTGTAATCACCTGTTGCAGCTACTTCACCAATTGATTTCCAGATACGAGGAAATAGGTGGAAGGTTTTTCCGACCCGTTCATTTTCATTAGCAAAATCTTTTGCCCGTTCGATTGCATCTTCCTTCATTGCTGCAAAGTTATATTGAAGGTTGTTAGAGCCAAAGAAATTAACGATTTTTAGCATATCAGTAATTTCTTCATTTAACCCAATTGCCGAGAATAATCGATCATAGCCTCTTAGCTCGTGAATCCCTATGGTTGAGATTACCTTTTCCAGTCCTTTGATTAAAGCAGAATAAAGATTCACTAATGGTTTGGTTGATTCATCCGCAACCGTCATAAACATGAAATACGGACTAATTAAATCAGCTCCTAAACCATAGGCGGTGATAACATCATGTAAAGATCTGATTGCAGCTGACCGTAAAAGAAGAGAACAGTTTCTTCTTATTTCCGATTTCACAAGAGATTGATCAATTGCTGAAATAACAAGATGCGGATCTAACCAAAGCTCGTCATTTTGATGCGCTTTGGCATCATCGATGACAAGGAGTGATTTTCCATTTTGAACAGCTTCTAATGCTTCATGACAAAGGCGATCAAGTGCTTCTGGTATAGTTTCTTCTTTGCTAAATGTTGCTGATAGATAGGTTAATAATTTTTTTTCTTGATATAACTGAATCAACTGATCAAAGCTTGGCTGTTTAATTTCCGTTGCACAATCAAATCCAGCTTTTCCTTCAATAAGTAGAGGTGAATTTAATTCAATGACTTTACTTATTTCACTATTCTCTAATAGTGAGGGTCTTGCACCAATGACAGCTCTTGTTGAGAAATGCTCTGTTTCCCGATCTCGGTCAATTGCTGGATTTGTTACAACAGCAACACTTTCTTTGATAAAATCAGTAATGTTTTTTCGCTCAGGATTTAAGGCTGCGAGTGGTGCATCATGACCTAATGAGCGAATAGGTTCAACCCCTTTTTCTGCCATTTGTTCAAGAAGCTGGATATGATCTTTTTCCCAGCCAAAGGCTTTATATTGCCCATTTTGAATTTTTAATGGGTAATTCATGGAGACCACTTTTGAAAAATGAGGTGGGATTAATCTTTTTCTATCATTCTTTAATTCTATTCTTTTAGTAAATCTATTATAAACTTGTTGTTGATAGTCATCTTGATAATAAACTTTTAAGTTATCCCCATTCCATTTCAAACCAACTTTTTCACCCGGGGCTAAAGGTTTAGGATCGTTAACATATTCACTATTTGGGAAGATTCCTGGCTCTGAAGAGAACAAATAGGAATTTTCTGTTTCCAGCATCCAAAGTGGCCGCAGTCCTAGAGCATCTACACTAAAGACTGCTTCATCAGCAAATCGAGAAATAATACCTGCAGGTCCTTGGGCAAAGTGTCCCCACGCTTCGCGAATATAGGCATATAAATCTTGCAAGTGTTCTGGATACGCCTTAATTTCGTTAATGATCGGCGGGAAAAGAATATCTAGTGCTTCAAAAAGTGAATATTGATCTCGACAAATAAGAGTTTCAATCGTTCTACTTAAATCTTGGGAATCGCTTCCATTTTTTACAAGAGGAACACCAATCATTTTTGCTTCATCACGCAGCTTGGAAATCGTATTGATTTCTCCATTATGTCCAAGAACGCTAAAGGGCTGAACACGGAAGAAACTTGATAAGGTGTTCGTGGAATAGCGATTATGACCTAATGTCATTGTAGATGCGACTAACGGGTTTGCTAAATCATGGTAATACTTTGGTAAAATATCTCCAGCACCCATGACTTTATAAATGGCATGATATTGGCTTAAGGAAGCTACATGGACATTTTCATTTTGTTCAAAATCAATAATGACTTCAAATAATTTCTTTGATAATTCTTTTCCAGACAAATTGGAAGTACAGGCAAATTGCCAGAATACAGGATTTTCTTGAATAGCGATTGGCCCAAGAGCAGAAGGATCCGTTACATCGTCTGCATCGAATATTAGTTCCAGTTGATGGTTACTGATTTTTTCCTGCAATTCTTGTTTAATCGATTCTGAATTGTGTAATCTTTGAATAAAAACATGTCCGACCAAGAACCCTTCTTGATTGACAAGTTCTGGGTTTTGTCCTGCATTTGATAATTTTTCCTTCCATAAGTCCCTCGGAATATCAACATGTATCCCAACTCCATCACCTTCACCATTAATGAATCCGGCCCGATGGTTCATCGTAACAAGAGCATTAATACAATGAAAAATGTTTTCTCTGGTAGGAATTTTCTTCTTTTCCATACATGAAACAATTCCGCATGCATCATGTTCCTGTCGATTAAAATCCTGAAATAAAGAAGGACTCCATTGTTGTGTCATAAATTCGGCAATTCTTGAGGGTAAACCTCCTAAGTGCCGATCCACCTCCTATTTAATATTGAGATATTTAGAATCAATATGGATTAATCACTAATTTTATAAAAGCAACATTTTGGTCGATAAAAAAAAGACTGACGTTGCAAGAAAATATGCTTTTTTTAGTAAATTTTTAGAAAAATGAAAATCTTTCAATTGAACTTTAGCAAAAAAAAGTCAAATCGTATACATATAATATCATAGGAATTTTCAGAAATCAATCGAATATACACTGGGAGTGTTTGGTTTATTGGCTTTAAACATGTTACAGATATGTGTCAAAACCTTGATTTGTAAGCGTTGCCAATGGGGAAACTTAAAGAAAAAGGGGAGGAAATGAATCCCTCCTCTTTGGTAGTAAAAATGTATATTTATTCATTCAAAAGTTGATAAAATGCATTATTGACTGCTTGAATGGTTGCTTCGACATCTTCTTTTGAATGAGCAATGGTTAAGAACCAAGCTTCATATTTTGATGGAGCAAGATTTATTCCTTGATGGAGCATTAATTTAAAAAACTTAGCAAACATTTCGCCATCGGTTTTTTCTGCTTGGGCATAGTTTTCAATTTTTTCATTAGTAAAGTAGACCGTCAATGCCCCTTTTAAGCGATTAATCGTAATAGGAATTAGGTGTTCTTTTGCAGCAGCGAGAATACCATCTTCAAGCATAGCACCAAGTTCATCTAAATATTCGTAGACACCATCTTGTTTAAGGACTTCAAGACATGCGATACCTGCAAGAATAGATGCTGGATTTCCTGCTGTCGTTCCTGCTTGATAGGCTGGACCAAGTGGTGCCACACGTTCCATGATTTCTTTTTTGCCACCATAAGCCCCGATTGGAAGGCCCCCGCCAATAATTTTTCCCATTGCTGTAAGGTCAGGCTGAATCCCAAGTAAATCTTGAGCTCCTCCATACATAAAACGGAATGCTGTGATCACTTCATCATAAATGACCAATGCGCCAGCAGCATGAGTAAGTTCATTAACTTGTTCTAAAAATCCAGGATTCGGTTCGACAATTCCAAAGTTTCCAACAATCGGCTCAACAAGTACTGCTGCAATTTGATCTCCCCATTTTTCAAGGGCTTCTTTATAAGGTTCGATATCATTGAATGGAACTGTGATAACTTCTTGCGCAATGCTTTTTGGAACACCGGCGGAATCAGGAGTTCCCAGTGTTGAAGGACCTGAACCAGCTGCCACGAGAACAAGATCTGAGTGTCCATGATAGCATCCAGCGAATTTAATGATTTTGTCTCTACCGGTATAGGCTCTTGCCACCCGAATGGTAGTCATGACGGCTTCCGTTCCAGAGTTGACAAAACGTATTTTTTCTAAGCCTGGCATAGCCTCCTTTAGCATTTTGGCAAATTTTACTTCGTGAGGGGTAGGGGTTCCGTATAAAACGCCGGTCTCAGCTGCATGCTTTATCGCTTCCGTAATATGTGGATGTGCATGACCTGTTATAATTGGACCATAAGCAGCTAAATAATCAATATATTGGTTCCCGTCAACATCCCAGAAATAAGCACCTTGACCACGTTCCATTACAACTGGAGCACCTCCTCCGACTGCTTTATAAGAACGAGACGGACTGTTTACTCCACCAACAATATGTTCTAATGCTTCCTTATGTAACCGTTCAGAGTTTTCAAATTTCATCTTTATCCCCCTAAAATAATTATTCGATTTTATTTTATCATTCTTTTAGTTCAGAATATCTTCTTTCGAAAAAATTCCAACATTCCATATCTTTAATATTCTAATCTAAGAAAAATAATGAGACCATTTTCATAACAATTTATATGAGTGGGTGAAAATATTGAACAAAAAATTCTTTAGGATCTTAACATAGACATGCCGTCATAGACCCCATGAACGAAACGTATATTTGAATTAAAGTCTTTTTAAGAGAGGGATTATCATGATAATTTATGCTCTAATGATATTGATATCCTTTTGTATTCTAATGAGTTTAAGAATGCTATTTTTCTCTTATAACATTAAAGGGAAATGGGTGTCATTTGAAAATTTCTTATTCCTAACGTTTATTTACGCAACAGTTATGATTGGTTTTGGATTAATTTACATTATCTTGGATATAAATGGTTCCCCAGTATTAATGGAAGGAAGTCGACATATTGAAGAGCTTTTGGGTCAACCAATTGCAATAGAAAAGGATATTGTTAAGGAATTCATTGACAAATTGGAAACGGGCTTATATTTCAGCGCGATAACATTGTTCTCTGTTGGTTATGGAGATATTGCCCCAGTAGGCATCGGAAGAATTATTGCCGTCATTGAAGCGCTAATTGGTTACACAATTCCAGCTGCATTTGTGGCTCGTGCAGTATTTGATATGGAAAAATAAGGTGTATTGGTTGTGCTCAATATATAAAAGGGATAGACTTGAAGCAACAAATAATTTGGAGGGTTCATTCATGACTACTTTAATAGGAGAAACTGCACCTAATTTTTCACTTCCAGCAAGTAATAAGGAAGTTGTCCATTTAGCCGATTATCGCGGAAAAAATGTTGTTATCTATTTCTATCCAAAAGACATGACTCCTGGTTGTACGACAGAGGCTTGTGATTTTCGTGATCAATATAAAGCTTTTTCAGATATTGATGTAGTGGTGTTGGGAATAAGCCCTGATCCATTGAAACGTCATGAGTCATTTATTGAAAAACATGGCTTACCTTTTCTTTTATTATCTGATGAGGAACATCAGGCTGCTGAAGCATATGGAGTATGGAAGCTAAAGAAAAACTTTGGAAAAGAATATATGGGAATAGAACGATCAACTTTTGTCATTGATGCTGATGGCAATGTGACGAAAGAGTGGCGCAAGGTGAAGGTAAAAGGGCATGTGGAGGAAGTGTTACAATATATTAAGGATACTTTAGTATAGGGACAAGTTTAAACCTAACCGGATGTAGGTCGCCGGTTAGGTTTTTTATGGGTAAACCCGTGTTTCAGTAGATGCAAATTCATTCAAGAAAATAAGCCTATTTTTATCTTTTAGTGACAATTGTCCATTCCAATAAACAAGTATGGAATATACTTGTATTAGGGCATACCTCCTCAGACATTTTTTAAGCAGACTTTTCAGGGTCTGCTCTTTTTATGGGAAAATATTTAGTTGAATGATTTTTGAGTAAGAATGATGATTAGGTAGAAATTAAATTAGAAGAAATTTTTATTTCTACCTAACATACATATATAATAAACAGTAACAATTATGTGAGCTTAAGGGGGATTAGAGTACAGAAGCGTAGGAATAATGAAATGTTCAATGAATTTTCGATTTTCCTTCCAATATAGAGGCCAAAGGAAACTTGAACTAGAGTATAATAAAAAATCGTGTATGAATAAATTTAAGTAATATTAATATTATGTTGTTAGAAATATTGACAAGAGGATAAAAGTCTTAGTAAACTATTTATAAAGATTATAAAGTAATAATATTTACTAGAAAAGAGGTGCATGACGTGTCTGAGAATCATTTGAAAGAAGCACTTGATACATTGAAGGATACGGGAGTTCGCATTACTCCACAGCGTCATGCGATACTCGAATATTTAATAAACTCATTATCACACCCAACTGCAGACGAAATATATAAGGCCTTAGAAGGCAAATTTCCAAACATGAGTGTGGCAACAGTTTACAATAATTTAAGAGTATTTCGTGAAGTTGGACTTGTTAAAGAGTTGACTTATGGTGATGCATCAAGCCGATTCGATTTTGCTACAACAAATCATTATCATGTGATTTGTGAAAAATGTGGAAAGATAGTTGATTTTCATTATCCAGGACTTGATGAGGTTGAGGCACTCGCTTCCCATGTAACGGGATTTAAGGTAAGCCATCACAGGATGGAAGTCTATGGTACATGTCCTGATTGTACTGTAAAAGAAGTACATTAACATTAACACATGGAGGCTGACTTTCATGAATCTTCTTGCTAGCAATTGAGGAGATTAACATGATTAAGTAAGCCTTTTTTGTTTTGTGATAAAAAAATGATGGATGGAGTCCCGCTAAAAGAAAAAACTCGGTTAATCACCGAGTTTGATTATTTTACTTTAAGAAAGCATAAATTGGCAGCTGAGATGAAGATCGACGTAGTGGTCAATTTTAGGAGTAAAGCATAAAGGCAACTATGCCTCTGCTTTCGCCTGAAGGCGTGCCAATCGGCGAGTTTTCTTTATTTATCATGTTTTTTTCGATTATAATTTTCGTCAAATTCTTTTCCTTCAAGCTTTTGATCAAGAGTTAATGGTTCATTGCAATACATACACATATCAACTCGCCCTAGGATTTTTGTTGTTTTTCCACAATTTGGACAAACAACTTGGACGGTCTTCGTTGAAAGCATACCAATCCAAAAATAAACTCCAGTACTTGCAAGTATAAAAATCATCCCAAAGAGCATAAAGATTGTCATAACAATTGGTTTATTTCTAAATAGTATCCCAAAATACATCACGATAAAGCCAATGAAAATTAGGGATAAAGCAAATGTGCGAATTTTATTAATTTTACTTTTATACTTAGCCATCCTTGTCCCCCCTAAAAACTAACTATATCATAATAATATCTGAAAAAGGCAAAATAGTTGTATCTTTCGATTGTCGAAAAATGTCTATTTTTTTAGAAGGATTTTTTAAAGGAACGTAGAAAGTATATGCAAACAATAAAGATGGAGGAAATGTAATGGAAGATATTCTTCGCCCTATTTATCAAGAGCGAGCTAGCCAAGTAAACACTCTAGGAGTTCTAATTATAGAAAAAAAGCAGAAAGCACTCCCGACAACAGATACCTTCGATGCGATTTTGCTCATCGTTGTCAGTGAAGCAAATGAGCCTGTATATATTAAGCACTATTCTTATGGCCAAAAAAAGGCAGCTTTACATATTGTGACAGAAAAGCAGCTTAAAGAATGGATTCTCATGGGGTCCAATCGAAAAGTATTTGAATGGATATATAGCGGTCAAATATTATTTGATCGAAATGAATATTTTAACAAGTTAAAATTAGAACTACAGGATTTTCCTTTTTACGGAAGAAAGATGAAAATGGGGTTAGAATTTGCAAAGTTAATAAGGCGTTATATGGACGGTAAGGCATTCTTTGAAAATAAAGATTTCTTGGATGCGTATAATCATGTGGTTCATTCCTTACATCATTTAGCAAGATTATCAGTAGTAGAAAATGGTTTTCATCCTGAAGTAACAGTTTGGAATCAAGTAAAGCAAATAGAACCAGCTGTGTATAAACTTTATATAGAGTTAATTAGCAGTGAGGAGCCTCTTGAAAAACGATTAGAGTTATTGTTTTTAGCAAGTGAATTTTTAATTCATTCGAAATCAAGTCAAGGAGCCTCACATCTGTTAGAAATTTTAAAGGAAAAGGAAAAATGGTCTATAAGTGAAATTATTGAGCATCCTGAGTTGAAGAATTATTCCGTTGATTTAGGTATGCTGCTTGAATATTTAATTGAAAAAGGATTTATTGATGTTGTTAATATAGAAACAAAAGGACCAGGATTGTATCATCGCTATTACAAAGTTGCTGAAAGTATTTCATAAAATATTTTCAAAAAGTATTGACCTAATAATAAATAATTGTTATATTTATAACCGTCGCTGCGAAACAGCTAAGAATATTCGCGGTTGACGGTTCAAAAATGTTATTGACAGTTTGAATCGATAATGTTATATTAATAAAGTCGCTCGTGAGCGATTGAAAGACAGATTGTTCTTTGAAAACTAAACAAACCATACGTCAACGTTAATTCTATTTTTAAAATTAAGAGCTAATCTTACTCTTTTTTGGCCGACTAAAAGCCGCAACGTCCTGTTGCGTACGTCGGCACTTGAACATCCTGTTCTTCGGAGAGTTTGATCCTGGCTCAGGACGAACGCTGGCGGCGTGCCTAATACATGCAAGTCGAGCGAACTTGCGGGAGCTTGCTCCCAAAAGTTAGCGGCGGACGGGTGAGTAACACGTGGGCAACC
>NZ_JBHKFI010000038.1:0-5568 GCF_042263505.1 Cytobacillus sp. Hz8
ATAACCCGAAGGTCGCAGGTTCAAATCCTGCCTCCGCAATCGCAATGGTCCGGTAGTTCAGCTGGTTAGAATGCCTGCCTGTCACGCAGGAGGTCGCGGGTTCGAGTCCCGTCCGGACCGCCATTTAAATAATTTGGTATTGGCTCAGTAGCCCAGTCGGTAGAGCACGACCAAATAAGCTGCGAAGCAAAAGCATCAGCACACAAAACGAACGGTTACTTGAATTGACTTCCTGAGTTTTGTGTGAAGGACGAAGTGAAATTATCTGTAGGTAAATATATTTATATGGCTCAGTAGCTCAGTCGGTAGAGCAAAGGACTGAAAATCCTTGTGTCGGCGGTTCGATTCCGTCCTGAGCCACCATTTATGTTTAAAAAGATGCGTGGCCTAATAAATCTTATATGATTAAGTAGATGCCGGCCTAGCTCAATTGGTAGAGCAACTGACTTGTAATCAGTAGGTTGGGGGTTCAAGTCCTCTGGCCGGCACCACTAAGATGTTAATTGTGATATAATAATTTTATATGTTAATATGGAGGGGTAGCGAAGTGGCTAAACGCGGCGGACTGTAAATCCGCTCCCTTGGGTTCGGCGGTTCGAATCCGTCCCCCTCCACCATTTAGGGGTATAGTTTAAAGGTAGAACGAAGGTCTCCAAAACCTTTGGTGTGGGTTCGATTCCTACTACCCCTGCCATTTATTGTGGCGGTCGTGGCGAAGTGGTTAACGCATCGGATTGTGGCTCCGACACTCGTGGGTTCGATTCCCATCGATCGCCCCATTATATTTTAAAAAGTTTATTTTTTAAGTGGCTCGTAAAGGGTTTCTTTTAAGGATATTCTTGAATAGAGTTTGTGGTTAGATATAAACGAATGTTGATTCGTTTAGGGATACTCTTGGATGTGGTTTGTGGTTATATTTTTATGAATGTCGAAACATTTAACTACAGGAGTTGTTCATAGAAGCTTTTTCATTTGCAATTAAATGTTTCTGCGATGATTATTCATGAAGCTTAATCGAAGAAGTGCTTCGTGGAGTTTATTCAATGGGCTATAGCCAAGCGGTAAGGCAACGGACTTTGACTCCGTCATGCGTAGGTTCGAATCCTGCTAGCCCAGCCATTATGCGGAAGTAGTTCAGTGGTAGAACATCACCTTGCCAAGGTGAGGGTCGCGGGTTCGAACCCCGTCTTCCGCTCCATTTTTTGTTTTTGGCGGCATAGCCAAGTGGTAAGGCAGAGGTCTGCAAAACCTTTACCACCGGTTCGAATCCGGTTGCCGCCTCCATTAAATTTTCATTTTTTTTGTTTATTTGCCGGGGTGGCGGAACTGGCAGACGCACAGGACTTAAAATCCTGCGGTAGGTGACTACCGTACCGGTTCGATTCCGGTCCTCGGCACCATTCTCATATATACTCAAGTCTTAACCATTTGGTTAAGACTTTTATTTTGGAATAGTTCCTCCATCAATTAATATCTCTTTTCTATTTCCTCCTTAAAATATGTGCAAAGAAAAATTGTACAGTATTTCCTGTTTCTAAGCATTTACTGAAATTTACTAAAATATTCCATTTTATGATTAAGACCTAGTTTTTTTTAACCCGATATTGACCATAATGGTTATATATATTTAAAGTGTTTGGAAATATCAATCACATCGATGAGATAATTCAGTCTAAGAATGATTTTTCTACAATAATGGAGATATCCAGCCCAGTCACATGTATAAAACATTTTTGCCATTCTCTTCTTAAATCAGCTTTTAACTAGGATAGTCCATTCGTTTTTATCATAGAGAAGAGATCAATATTGATGGTTACCAAGATTTTATAAACAAAAACATGAATGGCTCAGCTAAAGGGATTGGAACATCACAACATAATTTTCAGGTGCTTCATCATTTTGATTTCAAAGAGTAAAGAAAAAGAGGTTGAGGAAATTGTATGGAGATCGACTAAAAGAATTAAGATTGGAGCATGGGTATACGATGGAGGAGGTCGGGAGAAAAATAGGTATAAAAAAGTCAAGCTATGCCTCCTACGAATCAAAATATCGCCATCCTCCATTAGAAAAATTAATAAGTTTTTCTAAACTTTATGGTGTATCAGTTGATTATATTTTAGGACTTTCCAATGATAGAACCATGGATGCCTGTCTCCATAATCGTCTGAAAGAGGTGTGTAAAAAAAGAGGATACCAATGGGAAGGACAGGATATTCCTGATGAAGTGAGGGGGTTGTTGGAGTTTTTGTTGGAAGATGCAACCTGAGAGAATCCTTAATATTCAATCTTCGACGAAAAATGCAATGCCGCAAATTTGAATGCTCTTCGTTGTTTTGCTGTATCAGTCATAAAATGCTGTTAAATTGGATTTCATTTATTGATTATATGTTTTTTAAGAGAAAGGTTTATCTCTTTGAAAAACAGCGAAGCAATTGGTTATACTTACGTAACAGCTATCTATTGGAGGCATGAAGTGCTAGTTGCTTCTGCAAAAGAAAAGATTGGTACTTTTGAAGGAATATTAGAAGTGGATATGGGGTCGCTAAAAAATTTACAATGGCGGTATCCCGAATGGGAATAATAGTGGATATATATAGATATATCCTAATAGTAAAATAAGGATGAGAGATAAGAATAGTGAAATTATACTTCGAATGACTGATTTTTTATCATTATTCTTATCTAAAGTTAAACTGATCACTGCCAAAATAAACGATACCAAAAGAAAAGGTATAAGATAATATACCCAAGTTGTATTTCTATGGTCTGTTAATAGTAAGCACCAGATTATGAAAGCAATTACTGAGATCACGGTTATTCCAAAAGACCATTTATTGGCTAAGAGTATAAGCTCTCTCTTTTTTTGTATCATTCAGCATATTTATTCCCCCTTCCAAATATATCCTGTATTTTATTTTAATTTATCCCCTGTTTATCTTTCAAATAAGGATTCTTAATTGAACTGACCTGCTTAGTGTAATAGCTTCATCAAAAAAATTGGTTAGTTCTTCTTTGAAAAACTTCATTATTACCTGAATTAAGTTAATTAAAATATGAAAAAACAGCTAAAAATGCAATGGAATCTTGAACACTTGCACGATACTTTAAGTATATTTCTCCACATTGTGATAACTCCATCTTTGTTTTCTTTTATTTTTATATGTAGCCAATAAAGACCATATTACCTGACAGAAATGAAAAGGTGAATTGACATATTACATTGGTTTAAAACAGTACTTCTAATAATACATTTACAGAAATTCTCCAAAATAAAACAGACTAATCTAATTAATTCATCTTTTTTCTTTTATTTTATACTATGGATCTATATAAAAAATTATTTGACAAAAACTAATTCTGATGTTATATTATATTTTGTCACGTTAATACTATGCCGGTGTGGCGGAATTGGCAGACGCGCACGACTCAAAATCGTGTTCCTTCTGGAGTGTCGGTTCGACCCCGACCACCGGTATCGAAAAAGGCGGGAAAAAGCCTATAGGTTCAAGGGTTTAGGAGAATATCCTAAGTCCTTTTTCTTATGCTCCGAACACGATTCGAATAGCAAAAATCGTGTGCGTATAATCGTGTACGGTGGGGTGAGAAGTGAATAAAAAAAAGAAAAAATGAGAAAAAATTGCAGGAGAAAAGCAAGAGTGAAAGAAGAGGGGAACTGAGCAAAGAAGAGATACGGCTAATTTCTAATGATTTTTCGGAAATGAACTATTCCTTAGATGACCTAATTGAAATATTTATAGAGGATTGCGAGCTAAGGAATCTAAGGGAACACACATTGAAATATTATCGGAATGAATTAAACGCATTTAAAAACCTTTTACGTGAACTAAGGATTCCATTGCTTACAAATGAGATTTCTGGTGATGTAATAAAGCAAAATGTGATATTGCATATGAAAAAGAAGGGGATTAAGCCCGTTAGCCATCCATGAAGCGAAAAAATCGATGCTTCACCACAGAGAATGAAAATAGTAGTCCCTGGACATAACGAAAGTGCAGGAAAGAGGAAATCAGCGAAGACCAAGAAAGGAAACAAGTATCTAAGATCAGCATTAACCGAAGCAGCTCATTCTGTAAGAGGATCTAAAAACTACCTCGGAGCACTGTATAGGCGTACAGCATCACGAAACAAAGAGGAGAAAGGTTATTCATTAATCCCAGAAACAGATAAACTATCAGGTCTCGATTGGATTCAAGAGGTTTTGAATTTGTACTATGAGCATAGGTATGAAGAAGCAGAGTCTGTACTTTGTTATCAAAAAGAAAATGGTAATAGTTCACAGGATCTTATTTATCACTTGGCTTATGTTTCTTTTAATTTGAAAAGATATTACGACAGTCTAAATCAAATAGAAAAAATTGATATCGATAGGGTAGAGGCAATTCGAAGGGATGGATTTAAAGAAAATGTATTTTCTTTAAAGGCAAAAATTTATATAGAACTGAAGAAATATGACGAAGCAATGATGCTATATGAATATTTGACAAAAATGAATCCACATAATATTAATCTTCAATACCGGCTGGCAATCACTTATGGTTTAGTAAATAAGCCAAATAAAGCGATAAACTTGCTTGAAGAAATCAATGAAGAAACACCTGGGTTACTTTATATAGTAAAAAAATTAGGTCATGCTTATGATATGAAAAAAGATTTCAGTAAGGCTAGAGCCTATTTCAAATATGCTTTACAAATGGATCCAAACGATGAAATAATTCAAAATAGGTTAAAGGTTTATGAGCAGTATTTACATTTTTTATGTTGGAACAGTAGGAGATCGCGACGAAAGAATGTGAAAACAAATGGGTGATTTAAATAAAGTAAAGGAAATGATTGAGACTGACGAAAAAGTTGTGAAAACAAAAATCACTTTTTTACAAGATGGGAAACAGAAATATAGGTATTTGCTAGAGAAGTGGTGGGAAGAAAACACAGATAATTTTGCAACAATAATAATGCTAAATCCTAGTAAGGCTGATTCAATAAAAATGGACCTTACTATCATGAATGTGATGAATTACTTTGTGGATAACGGGTTGGGAGGCATGAAAGTACTTAATTTATTTTCTTTTATGTCGACAAATCCAGATAATTTGAAAGATCGTAATGAAGATTACGAAGCATTGAATTTGGAATATATAAAAGATGTATTCAAGGATTCAGAAATAATAATTATTGCTTGGACAAGAGGTGAAAAGATAACTGAAAAGAGAAAATTAAAAGAAACACTAAGTTTGTACTCAGATAAATTAAAGTGTTTCAAAGATAATAAAGGAAAAATAATGAGGCATCCAAGTAGAGGGTTTAACAATAAGTGGACATTAGTTGACTACGGGTTTGAAATTGAGGGGCTTTAACTTTATAGAAATAATAAATTTAGAGTTACTTCCCGCATTACTATTTTTGATGTGAGGATTAATTTCTGGGAGTGTAATATTAACTGTGTAAGTAAGGAATGCGTACGATTCCATACTCACACAGTTTTTTTGTTTGATAGAATAATAAGTATAAAGCTAAAGGAGTGTTTTCAATGGGAAAATTGAAAAGAGA
>NZ_JBHKFI010000039.1:0-3358 GCF_042263505.1 Cytobacillus sp. Hz8
TGTAAACAATTTTTTACTCATAATTCTCCATCTCCGCGTATTTCTCTATGTTGTTCTTTAAATTATACAAAAAATACCCTATAGAAAGAGCACTTTTTTAAGTGTCTATTCTATAGGGTACATTTTAGTTTAACCCTAATTTCTTTATTTTTCTTGTGATTTGAAATCCGTCCTCTTTTGGTAACATTACATCCATGATGGCTAAATCAATATCATTGATCAGAACAGATATCTCTCTACCGTCTCTTTTCCAATATACATCGTATCCTTCTCTTAATAGAATTTTCTGTAATAAATCTCCAATAACCAAATCGTCTTCAACAATCAGAATCCTATATCCTTTCATCATTTAACCTTCTAACCTAACATGATTTCACAGTTCGGATTTTCCATAGATAAAATTATTAGCAAGATCATATATTTCATCAGGAGCGTATAAATAAAGGGAGTGTTTTCCTTTAACTTTCTTAACCTCCGCCTTATTTAATTTTTTAGCAAATGCTGTATAATCCATATTTTTTTCGATGGTCCCTTTAGAATGCTCATTTTGGTCAGTATATGCTGACAGAAAAAGAATAGGTGTATCTTTCGGTATTGGGAGTTTAAGTGATTTTCGGGCATTATCCTTATTTTGCAGAAGTTCCTGCTTCATATCATCGTTAAAAGCTTGTTTATAGGATATTGCCTTAAAAATTTCCTTTTCTTTATCAGATAAAAAGGATTGTTTTATTACTTCAGGGTCATAGGTAATAGTAGGAAATAGTCTTTGGAAACCAAGCTTTGCAAATAAGTTCATTCCTCTTATACTTAATGACTCCCCAATGCCTAATTTGTATTTGGCATACTCATTAGGTAAACCTATATCCAGTGCAATAATACTCTTAATCTCTTGCGGATATTTTTGTGCCCAGTATATCGCTTCTAAACCTGATATTGAATGTGGCAATAAAATATAAGGAGGCTTATTTCCACTTTTAATCAATGCTTGTCTTGTTTGTTCTAATATAGTATCAATATTCCTATTATCATGAAAAACATCACTGTACCCGTATCCCGCTCTCTCCACGACAGCAATCTTATGACTTCTAGAAAATTTTTTATATAGCCCCTTCATTTCATAGACTGGAGCGGCAACACCTGAGCCCGACATAAAGACAAAAGTGTCCTTACCTTTCCCTTCGTTATAAACATTCATTTTCTTCCCATTAAAATCGATCAGTGTTCCCTTTTTTTGAATCAAACTAGACTCACAGTTTAATCGATACTGATGATAAATAAAAACGGCTACTATCATAACAGCAACAATTGCTATACATACTAAGATTATTTTCTTTAATAAATTAAATGTCTTTTTCATATTCCGTTTCTCCCTTCAATTTATATTGAAAGGATAAACTATAAAAATAAACTTCTAATAAATTATTCTCAACTTTTTATCAGACTATGCGCTATAATTTTACCACATTATTTTATCTTAACTGCCGCCAACTGAACAAAATCAATCATGCTCCTTTGCTCTTAACCCAAGAATGAAAATGGATTTCTCTCCCCATGAATGGAACATGGGGATGTTTCTTCCGTTTCTACTTGTCTTAATTGAAACATGAGATCCGTCCCGACGTTTCACCTAGTTTATTGGAGCAAAAATTGATATACTCCACATAATTACAACGAATGATAGAGTAAGCCAAAAGGTATTCCTTGCAGTATTTTCTTTTTCAACGGCTTTTTTAATAATAGTCACTAAGTTCAAACAAAAAATAATACTAAATATCGGTACAAATAATTCTGCAATTATTTCAAAAAAAATGTACATATTAATTATCTCCTCTAATTTTTGGGGGTTCCTTCAAAATTTCCTGCTTCAACAAATTTGCCGCTATAGTTGATAGGAAAAAACACGAACTGATAGTTATACTCAAACTACCAATTAGATGAATAAGAAAGCGACACCTCAAATGGAAGCGTACTTTAATTTTACTAACTGTAATTGCTAATACAATTTGATTACTTTTTCATTGAAGGCTGATTTAGAAACAATACAAGAATTAAGGATACTAAAGAATAGTAACTCATTTTAATTCAGAAAACCTTGCTGATAAACCATCTTTATAAGGCTCCACAACTTCGTGAATACTCCACCAGTTTCGAGGGTCGACAAAAATAGAAAAAGTAAAAATAACACTAGAAATGCAATTACAAAATGATAGTATAACTATTCATTTCAATTAACTTCCTTTCCCTAATATTTACAATTAATTCGACGTACACTCTACCTATCCCTTCATTAACTAAACTTCCCCTTTGAAACATGGGGACGTTTCTTCCCTTGTCTTAATTGAAACACGAGATCCATCCCGATGTTTCTTCAGTTGCAATACCATTCTAGCTTATTCCATTCACAAATTCGGACTAAAATAAAAAAAGCCCATTCTGAAATTTCTCCCGAATGAGCAGTCAGTATCTATTGTTGGCTTTTTTATTTTATATTAGGAAGCTAATGTGCAGCGACACCATATAGGAGGCGTATTTTTTTATGTCTCCTATTTGGATAATTATGGTATGTAGGGAGTGTTATTGAACTTAAGGGGCAGGTTAATTAAAGAAGGATATAAAAAAAAAGACTAATTTCAAAAAATAGCCTCTTTTTACCTTATGATGGATAATTTTACGAAGTTGCACTTCTCATAATTTCTCCTAAAATGGAGAAATTAGTCAAGATAGATAGTTAGGAGGTTGTAGGATGAAATATTCAAAGTTGTTTCTAATTTTGATGATGATTTTATCTTTGTTTTCGGGTGCTTTCGTAGGAAAGGAATCCATTAAGCGTTTTCTTCCTGCATCTCTATTTATGGCTATTATAGTGAAAGTGGTTAACGTTATAGCAAAAAAAAGGAAATGGTGGTGGTGGTATCAAAAAATTCATCCTTCCGTTTCAGGCGAATTCCCTTTTGTGTGGGGATCTTTCCTTGTAGGTTCTTTGTGGATTTTAAAGTGGACTTACGGAAATTTTATAAAATATATGGGATTGAATTTAATCGTCGATTCAGCCTTTACATATGTTTTAGAGCCTTATTTACAAAGGTTTGGAATTGCATCATTGGTGCGTATGAAAAAGATTCAGTTGATGTATGTTTTTATGGTTTTAACAATCCTTTTATACGGTTTTCAATTTATTAAAGAAAAGTCATTAGTGAAGAGAGCGGTCTCATTCAATTAACGGGTGCTTTAGTTGGTGCGAAATGTTCCTGACTCAAATGAAATGTGGTCACACAATTTCGGTAAAGGTCAGGCAGTTTTAGATTATTAAGACTGAAGGGTTATATCGAGGAGTCGAATGAAGAGGTAACGCTCTGAA
>NZ_JBHKFI010000040.1:0-2717 GCF_042263505.1 Cytobacillus sp. Hz8
TTATAGTGATAGGTAAGCATTTGAAGTTATCGCCAGCTTTTCCCCCACTTCACACCGTACAAGCGAGTTTCCCAGCATACGGCGTTCCAACTAATCCAATTCATTCAATTTTTATGTGTATGCAAGATGAAATGTAGAATCAGATAGCTTCGTTCAGACATTGCTCACGCAATTCATTGACCTTTTTAAGTTGCTTTTCATTTAACTTGAGTGAGTTTAAAAGCACCTGTATTTTCTCTTGATCTCTCAAATGTATGAGAAGATGAACAGATTTGTGCAATATCGTTAAGTTTCCGTACGAATCATCTTTTGTGAGATGGTACGGAGTCTTATGATGACAATGCCAATCATTCAGTCCTAATTCAATTCCTGTAACAGCACATTTCCCGTATTGTGCGATAAATCGGCTAATCCGGTTATCGTTGTATTCGATGGAACGGTTCGGAATAAATTTCTTCATCACATGAGCGAGTGTTTGTTTATTAATCGCTCGCAAGTTTTGATGAATTTTGTTTCTACCTACGGTAGTATAGTTACAGATAGTTTGAGAGAAGTTAAGATTTACCTTACAGCGTTGGGCATGGATTGGGACAAGTACCATTTCTTTTATTTTGTAGAGCTTACATTCATAGCCTTTATACCTTTTCTGTAAGGATTTCGTGAATTCCTGAAACGTAGCTTCTTTTCTTAATTCTTTTAAACGATTGTAAAATGCTTTATTAAGACGATTGCCCAGCTCATTTAAGTCTAATGTGATGTGCGACGCTGCAGAATAATAATTCTGTATGCCCATTATAACCAGATTAAATCGCCAAACGTTTTCGACTGTTTGATGTTTCTGAATTGCCTTTATAGCTTGTTTTACCTTTATTTGCGCATTTCCAAGTGCCTTTTTTGTCATATGCGAGTGAGCGACATAAAGTGTTCTTTTCTCCGTCCTCTTTAAGTGTGCTTTAAGGCGGAAACCTAAGAACTCTGATGAGTTCTTCTTTAGGTTGACAACTTTTGATTTTTCTTCGCTAATTTCAAGGCGGAGCCTTTTTTGAAGAAAATCCTTCACTGTATAATACATTTTGATTGCTTGTGAACGAGTGCGACATAGGATTTTAAAGTCATCTGCATATCTTACGATATAACAATGTTTTAAATTCGATTGTTTCAATGCATTATATCTACCAATATGTGATTTATATAGCTTTCGAGTTTCAAAGCTTTCCCATTGATTACTAACCCACCAATCTAGTTCATTTAGTACGATGTTAGATAAAAGGGGCGATAAAATACCCCCTTGGGGTGTACCTTTCGTTGGGAAGCCTTCCCCAATAATTTCAGCTTTTAAAAGGCGTGAAATAATGGAAAGCAGTGCCTTATCTCGGATGCCAAGCGACCACATTTGTTTTATTAATTTGGCGTGATCCACATTGTCGAAGAATCCTTTTATGTCAACATCTACACAATGATATAAGCATGCACGATTGATGAGCGTTTCAAACCTAGCTTTCGCGTGATGGGTACTGCGATTTGGTCTGAAACCATAGCTATGTTTATAAAACTTCGCTTCACAAATCGGCTCAAGCACTTGTAAGATGCACTGTTGGAACAGCCTATCCCAAATCGTCGGAATTCCTAAAGGACGTGTTTTTCCATTTGCCTTCGGAATGAATACCCGCCGAACGGCTTTGGGGGTATAATATTCAAACATTCGTTGTATCGTCGATACAACTTCTGATACAGATAATTGCCTAATATCTTCAATCGTTAATCCATCATATCCAGCCGTTTTACTGCCAGTATTTCGTTTAATATTGCGATAAGCTAATCGAATATTTTCATCAGATCGCATTAAATCGAGTAATCCATAAAAATTTTGACCATCAGCACTTCGGGCATATAAAGAATCAAAATGATATTGCATGTCATAATACTCGTTGTGTCTCAGTTTCTTTCGTTTTAACAAGTCGGTGGCTCCTTTTGGAGCTGAACCTCTATTAGTCTTACAAGAACCTTATTAATCGTTGAAGAACTGCCTTGCATGGTGAATGAATCTTTTATTAGTCTAGTGGCTATCCCTCCACGCTCATTACACGCTTCAACGGTACTATGCCACCACTTTCACTGATATGAAGAAAAGTTATACAGTCGCTATTCTCACGAATGTTTTCCTTTCCAACGTTTCACCGAGAGTAAGCTCTCCACGTTATCAGCTTACAACGTTGAGTTACATCTATTATGGAACAAACTTAGGTGCTTCCTATGAGCCTGTTAGCATTGCATGTGCCTGTAACACAAGATGGATTTTTATATAGTTGATTCTTACTCATCCACAGCTAACCCTACATTTAGTAGTAAATACATTTCTATATAACGCGCGTCTAGACCCGTACATTCAGAAGTTCGTCAGCAATACAGTATCTTGTCGTATTTCCATTGCATTCTCACCATATCTGTTCAACCCAAGCACCATGATTTACACCACCCCATCAGGTAGGCTTTCGTCAGCCGAAACTGTTACGGTAAATTCTCATGCCTGTTAACCGAGCTTATAACACGCTTTTCCTTACTGAACAGCGTGCTATTCGACGCAGGGGAAGCCTTTCAGAGCGTTACCTCTTCATTCGACTCCTCGATATAACCCTTCAGTCTTAATAATCTAAAACTGCCTGACCTTTACCGAAATTGTGTGACCACATTTCATTTGAGTCAGGAACATTTCGCAC
>NZ_JBHKFI010000041.1:0-1680 GCF_042263505.1 Cytobacillus sp. Hz8
ATGATATGCTCCCAATAAGGTGGACAGATGAAATAATAAAAATCTGTTTACTTTATTGGGGGTTTTTTTATGGCTAAGAGGGGGACATATTCTGCACAAGAAAAATATGGGCTTATTTTAGCTTTCGATTCTAGGGAGTTTCCTGCACGTGACTTTAAGCATCATTTTGGTGTGGCTGCTTTTACTGTTCGAAAATGGAAATACCTTTATGAAACCTATGGGTTGGAAGGACTTCAAAAAGCTAAGGGCTGGAAACATTACTCGGAAGAACTTAAATTGGCTGCTGTTCAAGATTACCTATCTGGAAATTACTCGTTAATTGATGTTATTCGTAAATATGAAATATCAAGTGATTCAGTGTTGGAAAAATGGATCAAGATTTATAATGGTCGTAGAGATTTAAAAGGGACGAGGAAAAGGACGGAAAACTCTATGACAAAAGGTAGATCCACCAAACTAGAAGAAAGATTAAAGATAGTAAAGCACTGTCTTGAAAATAGTAAAGACTATAACCAGACTGCTCAACAGTTTAAAGTATCCTACCAGCAGGTGTACCAGTGGGTAAAAAAGTACATGGAAAAAGGACAGGATGGTCTTGAGGATAAGCGTGGTCGTCGTAAGGAAAACATTGAGCTTACTCCGGAGGAAAAAAACCAACGGGATATAAAACAGTTAGAACTAGAGAATGAACGTTTACGTGCGGAGATTGCGTTTTTAAAAAAGTTAGAGGAGCTCGAAAGGAGGCGGCATCGCTAAATCAAGTACGCTTAACAGAAACTTACACTGCTATTCAAGAACTTCACCAGGAAGAGAATTTCTCCATATTACTATTATGCGAGATTGCTAGAGTTTCACGATCCGCATATTATAAATGGCTTCATCGTCTCCCTTCCGAAAACGAAAGGATAAATGAAAACATTCTGACAGAGATGAAGCGACTACATAAGGAATTAAAGGGGATTCTGGGATACCGTCGAATGGCTATATATATTAGTCGGTTATTTGATATGCAAATCAACCGAAAACGTATTTATCGACTAATGAAGGTAGCTGGCATCGAATCGGTTATTCGGCGTAAACGCAAAAAGTATGTACGTTCGTCCCCGCAGCACGTAGCTGAGAACATATTAAATCGTGAATTTAAAGCTGAAAATCCTAACGAGAAGTGGGTTACCGATGTTACAGAAATGAAATACGGTACGTCTCAGAAGGCTTATTTAAGTGCGATATTAGATTTGTATGACGGTTCGATTGTGAGTTATGTGTTAGGAACATCTAACAATAATCCACTCGTAATGAAAACATTGGATCAGGCAATTAAAAAAGCAGATGGGGCCACTCCACTAATTCACAGTGATCGGGGATTCCAATATACTTCGCATGAATTTAGAAGGAAAACGAAAAAAGCAAACATGAAACAAAGCATGTCGAGAGTAGGAAAATGTATTGATAACGGACCCATGGAGTCTTTTTGGGGAACATTGAAGTGTGAGAAATATTATCTAGATAAATACGAAACATTTGAAGAACTTGAAAAAGCAATTGAGGAGTACATACATTTTTATAATCATAATCGTTTACAAGGACGACTAAACGGCCTTAGTCCCCTAGAGTACAGGACTAAAGCCGCTTAGTGTGCTTTATTTATTTCCACTGTCTACTTGACAGGGGGCAGTTCAT
>NZ_JBHKFI010000042.1:0-1435 GCF_042263505.1 Cytobacillus sp. Hz8
CCAATTGTTAGACACTATCTAACAATTGGAGGTGCAGTTTTTATATGACTAAATATACAAGTGATATAAAATTAAATATTATTCAAGGCTATAACCCGAAAGTAATTTCTCAAAAAGAATATGCCAAACATATAGGCATCCCCAGAGCACAATTCCAATATTGGTTGAAGTTATATGAATTCCATGGAGAAGACGGATTAAAAAGTCCCTATACAAACTGTTCTGTTAGCTTTAAACTAGACGTACTAAATTATATGGTTCAATCTGGTGCGTCATTAATGGATACCGCAGCTCTCTTTAAAATCTCTAGTTATACAATGGTGTATGATTGGCAGAAAAAGATGGAGGTTGGCGGCGTAGAAGCCCTTGAACCGAGTCAAAAGGGGCGTCCATTCATGAAAGAAAAATCTACTAAACTGCCAAAACAAGCACCAGCTGAAGGATCAGTAGAGGCACTTGAAGCTCGTATTAAACAGCTAGAAATGGAAAATGAGTATTTAAAAAAGTTGAATGCCTTAGCTCAAAACAAAGAAAAATCACCAAACAAGACAAAGCGCTAGTAGTCTATGAGTTAAGGCATAAATACCCGGTGAAGGAACTCGTGAAACTCGCTGATATTCCGCGTAGTACATATTATGATTTAGTGAAGAGAATGAATCGGCCAGATCCAGATGGCGACTTGAAAGCTGAAATAAAGGCCATTTATGAGGAACATGAAGGTCGCTACGGTTACCGCCGTATACGTGATGAGCTAGCGATTCGTGGGCAAAAAGTGAATCACAAAAAGGTTCAACGTATCATGAGAGAACTTGGTTTAAAATGTTTGGTAAGGATGAAGAAATATAAATCTTACAAAGGTACTGTAGGAAAAATTGCGCCAAATCATTTAGACCGTCAATTTACAACAGATGCCCCAAATAAGAAGTGGGTAACAGATATTACAGAGTTTAAATTATTTGGTGAGAAACTTTATTTATCTCCTGTATTAGATTTATTTAATGGAGAGATTATTACGTATACAATTGGCTCTAGACCAACATATTCACTTGTTTCGGAGATGTTAGAGAAAGCCCTCGAGCGCTTGCCAGAAGAACATGAACTATTGATGCATTCAGATCAAGGTTGGCATTATCAGATGAAAGAATATCGTCATGCCCTCCAAGAAAGAGGAATTAAACAAAGTATGTCTCGTAAGGGAAACTGTTACGATAATTCTGTGATGGAGAATTTCTTTGGGATTATGAAATCAGAATTGCTTTACTATAAGGAATTCGAAAGTGTAGAGCATTTTAAACAAGAACTTAAAAAATATATGGAATATTATAATACGAAACGGATGAAGGCAAAATTAAAAATGAGCCCGGTGCAATACCGAACTCATTTTGAGCAAGCAGCCTAATGAAATAACCGTGTCTAACTTTTAGGGGTCACTTCA
>NZ_JBHKFI010000043.1:0-1340 GCF_042263505.1 Cytobacillus sp. Hz8
TGATGCTAGACTAAAAAGTAGACACAGATTGTTATAATAAATATATCAACTATAACGAGGTGTGTCTGTATGGCAAAAGGTAATGGCAAACGATACGAAGAAGCATTTAAAATTGAAACGGTAAAGTATATCACTGAAAACCATAAGTCTGTAGCTCAAGTGGCTAGAGAAGTGGGCGTGAATGAGAATACCTTGCATGGCTGGGTGAAGAAGTATGGCCAGCAACCAGAGATTAAGGCCGTACAGTCTTTCTCATCAGCAGAGGCAGAATTAAGGGCTCTCCAGAAGGAAATGCGTGATCTCAAGGAGGAGAATGAAATCCTAAAAAAGGCGATGCACTACTTCGCGAAAAGCCCTCGGTAAAATATAAATTCATTCATGAAAACCGCTCCCATTACCGAGTGGAGAAGATGTGCAATGTTCTGGGAGTTTCCAAAAGTGGTTACTTCAAATGGTTAAAGCGACCGAAAAGTGACAGGCAAAAACAGCACGAGAAATTATCACAAGATATTCTACAGACCCATCTAGAATTCAAGCAGCGTTACGGCAGTATCAAAATCACTAAAACGCTGAATAGACGAGGTGTGATAGTCAGTGAGCGTACAGTTTCTCGCATAATGACAAAGAACCAATGGAAGTCTTGCACTGTCAGAAAATACAAGGCTACAACCAATTCAAAGCATCAACATCCTGTAAGTGAAAACGTCCTAGATCGACAGTTCAAAGCAATTAAACCAAACCAACTATGGGTAACAGATATCACTTATATTCCGACCCACGAGGGCTGGTTGTATTTGGCGACCGTAATGGATTTGTATTCTCGTAAAATAGTAGGTTGGGCCATGGATAAAACCATGACAAAGGAATTAGTTATCTCTGCATTAAAGATGGCTTACAAACGCCAAAAACCAGAGAAAGGCGTCATTCATCACTCAGACCGGGGTGTTCAGTATGCCTCCTGTGAATATCAGAAACTATTAAAAAAATACAATATGATAGGCAGCATGAGCCGAAAAGGAAACTGTTACGACAACGCTTGTATCGAATCTTTTCACGGTATTCTTAAACGTGAGCTCGTATATCAAACAAAGTATAAAACCAGAGAAGAAGCGAAGAAATCTCTGTTTGAGTACATCGAGTTCTTCTACAATTCTAGAAGGATCCATTCAACATTGGGGTACTATACACCGAATGAATTTGAGCAAATGTATAGAAATTCTGTAGCCTGATTTTACCTTCATAAAAAAGTTTAAATCGCTCTTCATTTAAACTTTTTTATGAAGGCCACCAAGCGCAAGCGCGGTAGAAAAATCTGTGTCTATTTTCTTGACGTAGTATCA
>NZ_JBHKFI010000044.1:0-1290 GCF_042263505.1 Cytobacillus sp. Hz8
GGTGCCCGTACCGCAAACCGACACAGGTAGGCGAGGAGAGAATCCTAAGGTGAGCGAGAGAACTCTCGTTAAGGAACTCGGCAAAATGACCCCGTAACTTCGGGAGAAGGGGTGCTCTTTGGGGTGTTAAAGCCTCGAAGAGCCGCAGTGAATAGGCCCAGGCGACTGTTTAGCAAAAACACAGGTCTCTGCGAAGCCGCAAGGCGAAGTATAGGGGCTGACGCCTGCCCGGTGCTGGAAGGTTAAGAGGAGGGGTTAGCGTAAGCGAAGCTCTGAATTGAAGCCCCAGTAAACGGCGGCCGTAACTATAACGGTCCTAAGGTAGCGAAATTCCTTGTCGGGTAAGTTCCGACCCGCACGAAAGGCGTAACGATCTGGGCACTGTCTCAACGAGAGACTCGGTGAAATTATAGTACCTGTGAAGATGCAGGTTACCCGCGACAGGACGGAAAGACCCCGTGGAGCTTTACTGTAGCCTGATATTGAATTTTGGTACAGCTTGTACAGGATAGGTAGGAGCCTTGGAAGCCGGAGCGCTAGCTTCGGTGGAGGCGTCGGTGGGATACTACCCTGGCTGTATTGAAATTCTAACCCGCACCCCTTATCGGGGTGGGAGACAGTGTCAGGTGGGCAGTTTGACTGGGGCGGTCGCCTCCTAAAGAGTAACGGAGGCGCCCAAAGGTTCCCTCAGAATGGTTGGAAATCATTCGTAGAGTGTAAAGGCACAAGGGAGCTTGACTGCGAGACCTACAAGTCGAGCAGGGACGAAAGTCGGGCTTAGTGATCCGGTGGTTCCGCATGGAAGGGCCATCGCTCAACGGATAAAAGCTACCCCGGGGATAACAGGCTTATCTCCCCCAAGAGTCCACATCGACGGGGAGGTTTGGCACCTCGATGTCGGCTCATCGCATCCTGGGGCTGTAGTCGGTCCCAAGGGTTGGGCTGTTCGCCCATTAAAGCGGTACGCGAGCTGGGTTCAGAACGTCGTGAGACAGTTCGGTCCCTATCCGTCGTGGGCGTAGGAAATTTGAGAGGAGCTGTCCTTAGTACGAGAGGACCGGGATGGACGCACCGCTGGTGTACCAGTTGTCTTGCCAAAGGCATCGCTGGGTAGCTATGTGCGGAAGGGATAAGTGCTGAAAGCATCTAAGCATGAAGCCCCCCTCAAGATGAGATTTCCCATAGCGCAAGCTAGTAAGATCCCTGAAAGATGATCAGGTAGATAGGTTTGAGGTGGAAGCGTGGCGACACGTGGAGCTGACAAATACTAATCGATCGAGGACTTAACCA
>NZ_JBHKFI010000045.1:0-1232 GCF_042263505.1 Cytobacillus sp. Hz8
CCTGGGGAGTACGACCGCAAGGTTGAAACTCAAAGGAATTGACGGGGGCCCGCACAAGCGGTGGAGCATGTGGTTTAATTCGAAGCAACGCGAAGAACCTTACCAGGTCTTGACATCCTCTGACACTCCTAGAGATAGGATTTTCCCCTTCGGGGGACAGAGTGACAGGTGGTGCATGGTTGTCGTCAGCTCGTGTCGTGAGATGTTGGGTTAAGTCCCGCAACGAGCGCAACCCTTGATCTTAGTTGCCAGCATTCAGTTGGGCACTCTAAGGTGACTGCCGGTGACAAACCGGAGGAAGGTGGGGATGACGTCAAATCATCATGCCCCTTATGACCTGGGCTACACACGTGCTACAATGGATGGTACAAAGGGCTGCAAGACCGCGAGGTTAAGCCAATCCCATAAAACCATTCTCAGTTCGGATTGTAGGCTGCAACTCGCCTACATGAAGCCGGAATCGCTAGTAATCGCGGATCAGCATGCCGCGGTGAATACGTTCCCGGGCCTTGTACACACCGCCCGTCACACCACGAGAGTTTGTAACACCCGAAGTCGGTGGGGTAACCTTTTGGAGCCAGCCGCCTAAGGTGGGACAGATGATTGGGGTGAAGTCGTAACAAGGTAGCCGTATCGGAAGGTGCGGCTGGATCACCTCCTTTCTAAGGAATATTTACATGATGCGTTGATTGTATGGTTTGTTTAGTTTTGAGAGAGTAATCTCTCTTTTATATTTGTTCTTTGAAAACTAGATAATGTAATAATAGAAGAAGGCAAAAAAGAAATACCGAGTGATCGCCATTTTAGTTTTTTCTCTAAAAATTGATTTTTAGAGGGGGAATAGAAGCGAGCAGATCGAGGAAGCGACCGAGTGAGCACCAGAGTGTATTTAAGCAATACATGAGGAGCGGAGCGAGAGAGCTGACGAAGAAATGCGAAGCTTATATTTACCCGTAGGTTAAGTTAGAAAGGGCGCACGGTGGATGCCTTGGCACTAGGAGCCGATGAAGGACGGTACTAACACCGATATGCTTCGGGGAGCTGTAAGTAAGCTTTGATCCGGAGATTTCCGAATGGGGGAACCCACCATCCGTAATGGGATGGCATCCTTACCTGAATTCATAGGGTTTGGAAGGCAGACCCGGGGAACTGAAACATCTAAGTACCCGGAGGAAGAGAAAGCAAACGCGATTCCCTAAGTAGCGGCGAGCGAACCGGGATTAGCCCAAACC
>NZ_JBHKFI010000046.1:0-1136 GCF_042263505.1 Cytobacillus sp. Hz8
TACTCACACAGTTTTTTTGTTTGATAGAATAATAAGTATAAAGCTAAAGGAGTGTTTTCAATGGGAAAATTGAAAAGAGATCCAAACTCCGTAGAATTAGCTAACAAGATTATCGAACAGTACCAACCTAAATCAGTAGAAGATATGCAAGAAGCATTAAAAGACATATTTGGTCCCATGTTTGAGTCCATGCTAAAAGGTGAAATGAATCACCATTTGGGCTATGAATCAAATGACAGGGGAGAAAAAGAGTCAAGTAATAGAAGGAATGGATATGGGAAGAAGTCTGTGAGAACCACTGCTGGAGAAGTTGAAATTGCTGTACCTCGTGATCGCGATGCTTCTTTTGAACCACAGCTGATTCCAAAGCGTAAAAGAGACGTATCCGCCATCGAGGATAAGGTTATTTCTATGTATGCAAGAGGAATGTCCCAGAGAGATATTTCTTCCACAATAGAAGATATCTATGGTTTCTCTGTATCTCATGAAATGGTGTCCGATATTACAGATTCAGTACTCCCTGAATTGGAAGAGTGGCAAAGTCGTCCGCTAAGCAACTGTTACCCTTTTGTGTTTGTCGATTGTCTCTATACGACGATTCGGAACGACTATGAAGTAAAGAAATACGCTGTCTATACGATTTTAGGCTATACCATGGAAGGCAAGAAGGAGATTCTTGGTTTATGGTTAAATGAAACGGAAAGTAAGCATAAATGGATGCAAATTTTTGATGAAATCAAATCACGTGGTGTAGAAGATATTTTCTTTCTCTCGATGGATGGCGTTAGTGGTCTGGAAGAAGGAGCACATGCGATTTTCCCTGACGTGACTGTTCAAAGATGTATTGTTCACTTGATTCGCAATTCTATTAAGTATATACCGAGTAAAGATTACAAGCCTTTTACTGCTGCCTTAAAGAAAGTGTATGGAGCCCCAAGTCTTAAAGCTTGTCATAGTGCGTTTGAATCCTTTGAAAAGCAGTGGTCTACGTACCCTGGAGCTGTAGACGTGTGGAAACGAAACTTTTCTCATGTGGAACAACTATACGATTATGGAAGTAACATACGTAAAATCATGTATACCACCAATGCCGTTGAAAGCATTCATTCAAGCTTTAGGAAAGTCACAAAAAAAGG